>JBAXXU010000008.1:0-67391 GCA_037127735.1 Bacteroidota bacterium | reverse complement strand
TTTTTGCTTTTTTTCAAATAAATTCCTTTACTAACCATTAACACCTCAATAAACATAACCAGTTGTGTTTATTTCTGCCTTGGACATAACTGCTCTGTTTTGTACAATACAGAGATACAGCATGTTAATAAATTGTTTGTTTCCTTTATCCATTTATGTCTATTTATGTTTGTTAAATTGGTGTAGAACTTTAGCGAAGATACAAAATTCTGATTAATCATTTTTGTTTTTATTAAAGATATCCAGATTATCCAATGGACTTTTGATCTGATCAAATCCTTTGGTAGTAACATGAGTGTAAATCTCAGTGGTTTTGCTGCTTGAATGCCCAAGTAAACTCTGAATATAACGAAGATCGGTTCCGTTCTCCAGCAGATGAGTGGCAAAACAATGACGCAAGGTATGTACACTTACTTTCTTCTTTATTCCGGCTTTCGTGATCGAATCTTTCATTATTGCCTGAATACTGCTTGCCGAATATTGCCCTCCATTAGCTCCTTCAAAAAGCCATTGCCTCGGTTTATACTCTCTGAAATATTCCCGTAAAACCTCCAGTAATCTGACCGACAATAATGAGTATCTGTCCTTCTTTCCTTTTGCCTGCTCAACCCTGACTTGCATCCGGCTGGAGTCAATATCTGTTAACTTAACATTAATTAGTTCCCCTAACCGCAAACCTGCTGAATATGCCAACATCAAAATAGCTTTATGTTTAATATTTTCTGTAACATTCAGTAAGTTACTGACCTCTTCAACATTTAATACAACCGGAAGTCTTTTTTCCTCCCTTGGCCTGTCAACCAGATATACTTTTCGCTGACCTCCAAGTACCCGTTCAAAATAAAACTTAATTGCATTTATAGATTGGTTCTGATATGATGTCGATACTTTCCGTTCCATTACCAGATACCTCAGAAAAGCTGTAATCATTGATTCATCAATCCTGTTTATTTCAACCTTATGATAATAATTAATAAATTCTTCAAATAATCCTTTATAGGTCTTTAGAGTTCTTTCACTATACCTTAACTCTTTCAATTTTAACACGTATTCCTCTGGACAATCTCTGTAATTTGGAATATCAAAAGGCGAAATTCTTGCTTTGATGACTTTATCAGTTTCTTCTTCCTCGTACATAAAATGAAGATTCTGGGATATCGAAACAGTTTTAATTTCTTCTAAGAATTTATTGGAATAAGGAATGCTCCACCATTTATTTTGTCCGTTCCAACTACTATATGGTATATTTCTTATGGTATTAATTAACTCTTTGTTATAGCCAAAAATTACTTTTAATCTACCTGAAGTCGTCTTTATTACCAGTAAATCATTTTTATTAATAGTTCTTTGAGTATTACTTTTTATGTTTGTTTCAATTTCGTCATGAATAACCAGTTCGGTAATCCGTTCTTTAAAATAATCCTTAATAAGATCAAGATTGCCTGGATAATTTGGAACTACCCAACAATATTGTTTGCCATCCCAGCGACTGTATCTTAATCCAAGAATAAATCGGGTATCAGTTTCATTCTTTGGCAATTTAATTGCAATCTGACGACCCAAAACCATTACAGAGATACCCTTTTTATATCTGAATTCCTGATTTGAAAATATTTCAGGAGTTGGCAGGCTCCCTGGCAATTTTTCCTCCTTTATATTATCTTCTTTGAAATACTGTTCGGTATATTCAACCTCAGGAAATAGTTTCTTAAGATGTTCAAATGCTGTTATAGTATAAGGTATATGCCATGACTTATGAGTCTTACTCCATCTCGTATCGTCAATTTGTTTGAGCCTGGATGCCATTTCCTGATTGTAAGGAAAATTTATTTTTATCCTTTCTTCATTCCTGTGTACTATCTTTTCACCTTTCACCATTACGACTACTATTTATTCATGAACTATTATCAGTTGACATTACTGTCCCAAAATTCCAATTAATTGTAACCACTCTTGACATTTAGTTGCGTTTACTGTTTGAAAATCGCAAATAATCGCATGTGAAAGACAAAAGCTAAAGGCAAAATACGAAATAGAAAATACCAAGTGTCTTAACCCCCGCTTTAACCTAAACATTAAGTTAATTCTTCCCTTTTATCTATGTACTTTTGTCTTTTATCTTCCTCCCTGTAAACGCTTTCGCCCCGTCAGTCACAGGTACATTTCTATTTAATACGCTGTAATACATATTAATACAATGCTTTTGTCTGACTCTCAATATTTATTACTCAGACTAAAGTTAATCATAATTATTGAGTCGGAAGACGGAAGTCGGAAGACGGAACATTGAACGCGAAATAAAAAACTCTATACCGGTTTCTCTCCGGCTTCCCCGACTTTCCGTAACACTCTCATAATGTTGCCACCCCATATTTTTGTAATCTCTTTTTTTGAATATCCGCGACGTAGCAACTCAATTGTAATATTTTTCATATCTGAAGCATTTTTGCAACCCGCTACTCCACCACCCCCGTCAAAATCGGTTCCTATACCTACATAGTCAATCCCTATTACCTGTACAACATGGTCAATATGATCAACAACATCTTTCACCGTGGCAGGTTTTTCATATTTCTTTTGAATAGTCCTGTATTCAGTTCGTACAAGCTTCTTTGTCGTATCCGAAAGAGTATTATAATCACCATATTTATCCTGAAGCTCTTTTAGTTTTGCTCCCATCTCAGGATTTGGTTCAGGAGTTTTGAGGTAATTACTGAAGATACAAATCTGTATCACACCTCCATTATCCTTAAGTGCAAGCAACATATCATCAGTCAGGTTCCTGGGACTGCCACACAAAGCCCTGCATGATGAATGAGATGCCATAACCGGAGACTTTGTAACATTAAGAACATCATAAAAAGACTTATCGGAGATATGCGATACATCTACCATCATACCAATACGATTCATCTCTTTAACTACCTCTGTTCCAAAAGGAGAAAGACCATTGCTTTCCGGACCGTCCGGATCGGTTGAGGAATCACAAATATCATTGTTCTTTGAATGAGCCAGTGTTATATACCTGGCTCCCAGATCATAATATTGTTTGATCCTTAAAATATCCTTTCCGATGGGATAACCGTTTTCAACCCCGATAAAGGCAGCTATTTTTCCTGCTTTTCTTATCCTGTAAGCATCATCGGCAGTATATGCTAATTCTGCCATTGCAGAATTTTTCTCCACATTTTTATGTATCGCATCGAAAATACTGAGGGCTTTCTGATGAACATTATTGCAGGTCGAGTCATCTCTTGGACCCTGTCCTGTGAATACTGCAAAAAATTCGGCATGAAGACCGCCTTCAACCATCCTTGGAAAGTCAACGCACCCATCATCGTGCCTTACTCCCAGGTCAAAACCTGCATCTGTGAATTCCATCGGAGTATCACAATGAGTATCTACGGTAAGAATTGATGCATGAATTTTATCAGCTCTTATAATTAATTGTTCTTCACTATTGCCACAACCTGCAAATAAAAGAATGGCCAGTGAAATATTGGTTACTATCTTCATGTTCTTTTTAATTGGTTTTCAATTGCAAGTTAATTAAATTGTCAGCGTTGATTTATTGTTCCTGCATTATTAACCTATTTTAACAATTTACATTTTGAATTTTACATTTTACATTTTATTTAAAATTTACATTTTGAATTTTGAATTTTGAGATGAACAAATACACCCTTGTTGCACTGTCGGTTACAGGAGGAATTCTTTCAGGATTAGCCTGGACAGGCTGGTGTTCCGGACTTATTCTGCTCATCGCATTCGTGCCCTTTTTCGTAATTGAAAACTATCTGTTTGAAAATCCCAAAAAATTCAGTCCAAATGCCTTTTTTATTTATATCCTTCCCGGTTTTGTTATATTCAGCATCATAGCGCTCGGCTGGATGAGAGTTGCAAGTATTACCGGGGCAGTTTGTGTAATTATGGGATTGTCATTCTTAATGGCCTTCACAATGTGGCTGGCACATATTGTAAGGCTGAGAGCAGGAAATATTCCCGGGTTTCTTTCGCTTCTCACGTTCTGGCTTAGTTATGAATTTATAAGTTTGAATATAAATATAATATCACCTTGGATAAACCTGGGTAACGGATTGGCAAAAGATATTATGTTCATTCAATGGTACGAGGCAACAGGAACATCAGGAGGTTCACTCTGGATTTTGTCTTCCAATCTTTTCCTCACCCTTTGGCTCGTGAATTCCCTGCGCGGTAAAAGTAGAAACAGATTATTCTTAATGATCTGGCTATCAGTAATTATTATTCCATCAGTTATTTCCATAACAAGGTACTATACAATAAAACAAACCGGTAATAGCGCCAACGAGGTCATTATTATTCAACCTGACACCGATCCTTTTACCGCAAAGTTCACAATTCCCTTCGAAGAACAGTTGAAAAAAGTTATCACCCTGGTAGCAACAGAGGCCACGGATAAAACTGCCTGGATTATTACACCCGAAACCACCGTTGATGATCCTGTTAACCTGGATAACCTTAATAATGATAAATATATTAAGATGATTAAAGAGCTCGCGATAAAATATCCCCGTGCAGCCATTGTTACCGGGTTGGTCAGCTACAGAATATATCCACCATCAATTGACGCCCCCACCAGAAGCGCCAGAATAACAGATGCTTCAGGCTTTTACTATGACCATTTCAATTCTGCATTTAGAATTGACACCGGAAAAACCATTGAGGTTTATCACAAGTCGAAACTTGTACCGGGTATCGAAATGCAGTTTTCTGATGGTTTAACGAGGTTCATCAGCAAAATCCTTCCATACCTTGGTGGAACAAAATGGGGTTACGGTATTCAGAATGAACGAAAATGTTTTGAACATCCTTCACTCTTTTATAAAATAGCCCCGATAATATGTTATGAATCTGTCTTTGGAAAATATGTAACCGGTTATGTGAAGAATGACGCTGAAGCTTTATTTATAATCACGAATGATGGCTGGTGGAAAGGGACAAATGGTTATAAACAGCATCTTTCATATGCTTCGCTAAGGGCAATTGAAACCCGTCGGCCTGTTGCACGGGCAGCCAATACAGGTATTTCATGCATAATAGATATCAAAGGAAAAATAACTAAGGAAACAGAATGGTGGTCCCAAACAGTTTTAAAAGGAGAAATAATTCCCGAAAAGAGAATAACACCTTATGTAAAATATGGCGACTACCTGATGATTATTTCATTATTAATCAGCGTCTTGATCCTTTTCGTTATCTTCATCGCTATTCCTTTAAGAAAAAAATCATCGCTATTTACTAAAACGATGCAACCCTGAAAATTTTCAATTGTCTTTTTAACGAGGTAAGCTTATCAGGTGGATAATTTAAACGTTTACATACATGCTCCGATTATTGAAGAGTGCAGAAAGGGCAATCGTAAGGCTCAGTTCAGGCTATACAACCTATATTCAAAAGCTATGTACAACCTGGCCTACAGGATCCTGAAGAACCGCGAAGATGCTGAAGACATTGTTCAGGAGGCATTTGTTGAGTGTTTCAGGAATCTTGATTCATTCCGGTTTGAGTCAACATTTGGAGCCTGGCTTAAAAAGATACTTGTTAATAAAAGTATTAACCATATTAAGAAGAAAAAAATTGATCTGACCTTTCCCGAGAATCTTCCAAATATAGTTTATGAAGAAGATGATGAAATTACATACGATACAGGAAAGATATTTAAAGGAATAGAAATGCTTCCCGATGGTTACCGGATAATTCTAACTCTTTATCTTCTTGAAGGTTATGATCATTTTGAAATATCACAGATTTTGGATGTCTCTGAATCAACTTCAAAATCTCAATATTCAAGAGCCAAAGCAAAGTTACGGAATTTACTCTCAACAAACTGATTATATGGACAAGCTGGAAGAATATATAAAAAAGAACAGGGATGAACTTGACAGGTACACACCCTCTCCTGATATCTGGGAAAAAATAGACAGAGTGATGCGAAAAGATAAATTTCAATTGAGGAAATGGCTTTCCATAGCCGCTATGGTTGTTATTATACTTGGTTCTGCCCTGGTTTTTTTCAGACCATCGAATAGTTTGCTTATCAACAAAAACCAATCAGGCAATGGTGAAGAGCAAACTTCCGGCAATCCCCAACTGAAAGAAACCGAAATTTATTATAACAATCTGGTAAACTCCCTTTACCTTGAAGCTACTCCCTTGCTTACAGGAAATCCGGAGATAAAAAAAGAACTGACAATTGATATTACACAACTTGACAGCATCTGTTCTGATATTAAAAAGGATCTGAAAGATAATGTTGCAAACCAGGAGGTTGTAGAAGCCCTGATACAGAATTACAGAATAAAAATCAGACTTCTGGAAGATATGCTGACTTTATTGAAGGAAAATGAAGTCAATCCTAAAAAAATCAAAAGCCATGAATTATAAAGTCGTCATAAGTTTTAGTTTATTATTGTTCATATTCAGCTCATTATCTGCACAGAGCGAATCTGAAACAAGGAGTTTTATTAAGACAATCCATGTTGGGAAAGAGAGTTCACTTGAGGTTTCCAATAAATATGGGGCGATCCACATAACTACCTGGAATAAAGATACTGCCTACATAAAGGCAGAAGTAAAAGCCTTTGCTTCAAATCAGTCAAAACTAAATAAAATAATTAACGGGGTAACAATAAATATCACTGAAACATCATACCTGATCAGGGCCCAAACTGAGTTTACCCAGAATATAAATATGTTATTCGAAAGTTTTAAAGGAATAACAAGCAAGCTGATAAATTACGATTCGCATGTGGAGATAGATTACTACCTCAGTGTACCTGAATATCTGAATCTTAGGATCGATAATAAATACGGCGATGTCTATATGGAAAATAGCGCGGGGCAATTTTCAATTTCAGTTACCAACGGGTCGTTCAAAGCCAATTCACTTGGTAAAGGATCATCCGTTACACTTACTTTCTGCGATGCAACAATTAACACAATATTTTCCGGGAAAATTGATGCCTCCTTTTCGGAAATTGGCATTGGTGAAACAACAGATCTGACTATAAACTCAATTTCTTCGAGATATGATATTAAAAAAGCCGGAATAATCCGCTCGGAATCGCGAAGGGATAAATTCTTCATTGACAATATTGAAATGTTGCAGGGCAATTCATACTTCACCGATTATAATGTTAATAATCTGAAAACAGGGTTGAACCTTACAACCAAATATGGAAGTGTGAATGCTGACTTTATCGAAAAGGGATTTGAATCAATAAATATAAATTCGGGTTATTCAGATATCTCACTCGGTTTTGATCAGGGCTCATCTTACAATTTGGATATCAGGCATATAAACTCCTTCCTTGTTCTTCCTGATAAGAATATCAAAACTGAACAGAAAGCGCTTAATGAGGAGAAAAAAGAATATATGACTTTTGGAACAGTTGGCAAGAATCCGGGAACAACCAAAGTAAAAATTGATGCAACACGCGGTAATATATATCTTAAATAAACTATTTCAGGATGCAACCCTGAATTTGTTCTTATGTCTTTTATCAATAGAAATCTATCACTAAACCGGGGATATGAAAAAACTTTACTTTACACTTCTGATATTAATAGTAACAACATCTCAGGGCTTAATGGGCCAGCATGGCAACAAACAAGCAGGTATGAGAATGGGCTACAGGGGAGGGATTTTCTATCAACTCACAAGTGATTCAGGTAATGCCGAGATCGCTTATAATGCTATGCTGGGCTTTAGAAATAACGGAATACAGCTCACGGGATTAAGGATAGTTTATGAAACATCATTAAGCGAGATTTCGCCTGACCTCTTTTTTGCCTGGGGTTATGGGGGCCATGTAGGTTTTATCCACACTGATCATCTTGGTTTCCTTGGTGAGAGATATAATTTCACAGGAGAACGTTTCTGCCCGGTAATAGGAGCTGACGGGTGGTTAGCTGCTGAGTATAGGTTCAGAGACATACCATTAAATATAAGTCTGAATATCAAACCGTTTGTAGAGTTAACGATCCCTTCATTTGTTAAAATAATGCCGGCAGACTTAGGGCTGTCAATTTCCTATGTTTTTTAAGTATTGATTTATAAAACTTTCCTATAATGAAAAAAACGACTATTTTATCAGCATTATTAATCCTTTTTTGTTCAGCAGCATTTTCGCAGGATCCTGAATTTGAATATTATAAAAGCAGGGAAATCAAAACATTGCTCGGCCACAACAGAGCAGGTGGCGGATATGGTGTATTTACCGCAGGTTATTCAAAGATTGATCAAAGGCATGCAGTGCTTTTCGGAGGAAGATTCGGATGGCTTGCAAGCCATTCCATCGGAGTTGGAATCGGGGGAACAGGTTTCATAAATGAGTTTCAATATGAACCATTACTTGACAGAGATGTGGCTCTTACCGGAGGTTACGGAGGATTTTACATTGAACCTATCTTTCTGCCAAGGTCGCCGGTACACCTGTCATTTCCTATTCTGTTTGGTGCCGGTGGGATCTCTTATGTTTCAAAAGAATCAGGTCTGAACGATAACATGATTGAGGATTCTGAAGCATTTCTCCTGATAGAGCCTGCTGCTGAACTTGAACTTAATATGACACGCTTCTTCCGTCTTGCTATCGGCGCTTCTTACAGATTTCCTACCGCATTTGATGTCGGGCTATCTGGTACGCCTATAGCCAATGCCAAATCAATCAAAGGAATGAGTTATACGATTTCATTCAAATTCGGAAAGTTCTGACTTGTCTGCTCTGTCAAACTCTGTGCTTCCTCTGGGAAACTCTGTGTCAGTTCTTATTTTTTTTTACACAGAGAGCTACTGAGAAAATTATTTGGAATTTTTGCTCTTAAATATTTCCAATCCCTCATCGAGCCATCTTTTATACTCATCCACATTCAGATTTGTAGCCATTGGCTTATTTAATGGGTTACCCTCATAATCTGCAATAACATACAAAGGCAATGCGTTGGTTTTGAACTTTGATATCTCCAGATCCTCATTTAATTTCCCGATAGTTTTTTTCTGCTTTCCATCGAGGGCAGACACTATCCATTCATTTTCAGGCATCTGAGTCCTGTCGTCAACATATAGTTCAATAATCACAAAGTTTTCCTTTAGTCTTCTAAATACCTCAGGGTCGGACCATACCCTGGCTTCCATCAGTTTACAATTAGCACAGGCATGGCCTTTAAAGTCAATCAATACAGGTTTCCCCTGTTCTTTTGCACAAGCGAGACCCTGCCGGTAATCAAAATAGCCTTTCAGACCGGGTAGCATATCAAATAAATTGCCATATTTTGGTTCTGAACAGATTACGCTTGTATTAGCCGGACGACTTGAAGTTCCGGAATATGCCAAATTTTCTGAAAAAAGTTTTGGAAGATTGAGTTCCGAAGTGGAAGGAGATGGTAGAAATGAAGACAATCCTTTTAAAGGAGATCCGAAGAGACCCGGGACAAGGTACGCGACAAATGAAAATACTATGATAATAAGAAATAATCTGAATGTTCCAATATATTGTAATTCACTATCGTGAGAGAATTTTATTTTCCCCATCAGATAAAATCCGAGAAGGGAAAAGAGAACAATCCAGATAGCAATGAAAACATCTCTTGATAAAAAACCGAGTGAATAAACACTATCAATAGTCATCAGGAATTTCATACTGAAGGCAAGCATAATAAACCCGAGAACCACTTTAACAGAGTTCAGCCAGCCTCCTGATTTTGGTATCCGGCTCATTGCTGAAGGGAACAATGCAAAAACTGTAAAAGGCAGAGCAAATGCAACTCCAAAGCCCACCATTCCGATCGTTGGTCTTAATACATCGCCACCTGCAGCTTCAACAAGTAGGGCTCCGATAATCGGGCCGGTACACGAAAATGAAACAATCACTGTTGTCAACCCCATGAAAAATGCTGCAAGAATTCCGCCTTTATCTACTTTGGAATCAGCGCTTGTAACCCATTTACCCGGTAGAACAATTTCAAAAGCGCCAAAAAATGAGGTTGCAAATATTACAAATAATGCAAAAAAGAGTGTATTTGGTATCCAGTGAGTACTCAAAGTATTCGCGAATCCCGCGCCTGCACTTGTAAGCGAAACAATTATTCCAAGCGATGAATAGATGAGAACTATTGAAATTCCAAAAACTAATGCTTTAAATACAGCTTTGCTCCTGTTTTCTGATCCCCGCGAAAAAAAGGCAACTGTCATTGGTATCATCGGAAAGACACACGGAGTGAGAACCCCGGCGAAACCTGCAAGTAGGGAAATAAAAAAGAATTTCAATAACCCTCTGTTTGAAGATGCAGGAGGTGAAGCAGGGGTAGAATTATTATCAGCTTTAATAACCTTACCTGCAGGCTGATCTGAAATTTTTACAGCAAATTCAACATCTTTCGGAGGCGAACAGGTTGTGTTATTGCAAGCCATATAATTTACAGCGCCGCTAACGGTAAATGATGATATAACAGAAGAAAATTTCTGGCGGAACTCCGCGTTAGTACTGAATGTCTTGATCTTAAACCCAAAAGCTTCATCAAGCATCTCGACAGGTTTTGTTACTTCAAATGCATTACCGATAAGTTTAAAACCGGGCAGGGTGTCGAACCTGAAAGATGTCGGAATCGGCCCACCTTCAGGAATATCCATGGAATATATATGAGAATGTTCCTCAATTGATGCAGTACATACCAGTTCATACTGCTTATCCCCTGTCTTTTCAAAACTAAAATCCCAGGTAACAGGGTCGTAGATCTGAGCTGACGCATAACAAGTAAATAGTAACAGAGATATTAGAATTGAGAGTCTTCTTAACATGCTGCCTAAATTTTAAGTAATTATCCTAAATCTTAATTACAAATGTATTGATTAATACATGAAACTGTCTGATAAGACTTTTTTAAAAAGAAGTACCTAGGCCAGATCTATCTCATTATCATAGTGGTCGTAAAAATGATACTCGAGCATGTGATATGCTGTAACTGCCTGTATCTTAAGGCTTATTTTATATTTAAAGTTCCATTTCCGGAAAACAGGGAAGAGACCCTTTTTCAGGTAAGATGCCACGAAGGGATGAACATTTAGGATAAGTTTTCTGGTTTTAATCTTATCAACAATAAAAGAGAGCCCTCTCTCGAGTTCATCAGTAAATAATATGGTCGGTTTTGTTTCGCCGGTTCCCTGGCATGACGGGCATTTTTCGTTGGTTACTATGTTCATTTCGGGTCTGACTCTTTGACGGGTGATCTGCATCAGACCAAATTTGGTAAGAGGAAGGATATTATGCTTGGTCCTGTCGCTTGCCATCACATCCTTCATTTTATCAAATAGTTGCTGTTTATTTTCTGCTGATTGCATATCGATAAAATCGACAACAATAATTCCTCCCATATCCCTGAGTCTCAATTGTCTTGCAATTTCTGTTGCAGCTTCAACGTTAACCTCAAGAGCATTTGATTCCTGGTCATTGCCTGATCTTGTTCTGTTTCCGCTATTGACATCAATAACATGAAGCGCTTCTGTATGTTCAATAATAAGATAGGCGCCATGTTTGAAAGAGATGGTCCTTCCAAAAAGCGCTTTTATCTGTTTATTGATACCAAAATGGTCAAAAATAGGAAGAGTGCTTTTATATACCTTAACTATTTTTTCCTTCTCCGGGGCAATTTCCCTTATATATTTCCGGATATCGTCAGCTAAAGCGGGATCGTTAATATGAATGCTGTTAAAAGTAACATTCAGCATATCCCTGAGGATTGTAGAGGTCCTGTTCATCTCACCGATGAACAAACGCGGTGTTTTTACCTCCTTTTTAATGGTAACGAAAGCCGATTCCCATTTTTGTACAAGTTCTCTGAGTTCTGCATCAAGTACGCCAACTTTCTTACCTTCAGCTACCGTCCTTACAATAACTCCATAATTTCTTGGTTTTATGCTCTGGACAAGAGTCTTGAGGCGATTCTTCTCCTCAAGGCTCTCAATTTTTGAAGAGATGGAAACTTTATCAGTGTATGGCATCAGCACAAGGTTCCTTCCGGCAAGTGATATTTCGGAGGCGAGCCTGGGGCCTTTTGTTGAAATTGGCTCCTTTGTTATCTGTACAATAACAGTCTGCCCGGTTGTTAAAACATCTGTTATCTTGCCATCTTTGTCAATATCCGCTTCAGGCTTGAATTTATGGACAGGAGGTACTTTACCTTGTTTCTGAATGGCTGTAACATAGTATTTATTCTGTGTCCTGAACTGGGCGCCCAAATCAAGATAATGCAGGAACGCATCGCGTTCGTAACCAACATTAATAAATGCCGCGTTAAGCCCGGGCATGATTTTTTTCACCTTACCAAGGTAAATATCCCCGACTGAAAACTTAATATTTTGCTTTTCCTTGTTTAACTCAATTAACTGCTTGTCTTCCAACAACGCTAAAGAAACCTCGGAATCACCAACATCAATGATTAAATCCTTGTTTACCACTTCACTATATTAATCTGAATTAAAATGCCATCAGCAACATCCGGCATATTGATACAATAAACCTAAAGACCATCAGACCTTTAGGTTTAATATATTCCTTTAATGACCACTTGCTGATCTGCTACTTCTTCTTATGTCTGTTCTTCCTCAAACGCTTTTTACGTTTGTGAGTGGCCATCTTATGCCTTTTTCTTTTTTTTCCGCTTGGCATGGAGGATTACTTCTTAGCGTGTGATTTAACTTTGGTTATGAACGATTTTGCGGGTTTGAAAGCCGGAATATTATGGGCAGGAATAATAATTGTTGTATTCTTGGATATATTCCTTGCCGTTTTCTTGGCTCTTTTCTTTACGATGAAGCTTCCAAAACCCCTGAGATATACGTTACTACCTTTTACCATGGAATCTTTTACAGTTTCCATTAAGGCTTCAACAGTTTTTTGTACTGTTACCTTTTCAATACCGGTGCTCTTGGCAATTTCATTAACAATGTCTGCTTTAGTCATCTTTCGTGAAGTTTAAAATTCAATAAATTATTTTGAGTACGTTTTTTTCAACAGTGCAAATATATTAATATTATTTGTTTAAATAGAAACACTTACAGAATAATTTTTTTTTTAGCTATTATTAATGCCTTAATTACAATGAAATAGATAAAAGAGAGGTAAAACATGAGATAAGCTGATAATAAAGTATTGTTCAGATGGAAGTCTGAAGTCAGAAGCCCGAAGTCCAAAGCCCAAATTCAATTATTTGCCGGCAATGATTGTACAAAATGGTTTTTTTCTTAACTTTACACTCCTGTACCTGAATTATTAATGAATACATAACTATATGTCAATCAACAAAGTTATACTTGTCGGTCATGCCGGAAAAGATCCGGTAATCCGCTATTTTGACAAGGGTGTTGCCAAAGCGACCTTTCCTCTTGCTACAAGTGAAACCTATACTAATCAGCAGGGTGAAACAATAACATCAACCGAGTGGCATAATATTGTTTTATGGCGCGCACTGGCTGAAGTTGCTGAAAAAACTGTTAAAAAGGGTTCACAGGTATATATAGTCGGAAAAATTAAAACCCGGTCGTATGTTGATAAGGATGGAATTAATAAGTATATAACTGAAATTCTTGCAGATACTTTACTGCTGCTTGAGAAGAAACAGGTAACCGGCTATACATCTGCACAAACAGAGTCAGTGAGAAATGAGGCAAACGATAAAGTTTCCCCACCTTCAGCTGTAAATGAGCCACCCACAGAATATCATACCGCCGGTCAGAATGAGGATGATCTGCCTTTTTAGCAGGCTTTTTAAAATACACTCAATTGGAACAGGGATATATACTTTCTTACATTTCACTTCATTCAGTCATTACTGTCAATGCTCTTGATTTTAATATAATTATCGGGCTTTTAATACTTATTATATTACTATTCGGATCAGCTCTCATGTCGGGTTCTGAAGTCGCCTATTTTTCTTTCAGACCTGAAGACATTGAAAAATTTAAAACCAATAAGAGCAAACAGTCACAGGCTGCTCTGAAACTTTACAATAATCCGGAAAAACTGTTGAGTACGGTTCTTGTTGCTAATAATACTATTAATATAGCTATTGTATTACTGGCTGCCTATCTCAGCTCCAGAATGTTTAACTTCAGTTCAGAACCTCTCGTGGGTTTCATTATTAATGTTGTTGTTATAACATTTTTACTTCTATTTTTCGGAGAGGTAATGCCTAAGGTTTATGCTTCAGGGAATCATATCGCGGTAGCTCTTTTCATGGCCTACCCGCTCACCGCGCTGGAAAAGATCTTTCTGCCCATAACCTCTCTGTTGATATTCTCTTCAGCATTCGTGAAAAAAAGAACAGGAACGCGCAGGTCGAACATCAGCATGGATGACCTTTCCGATGCACTCGAGCTTACATCGGATGATTTTAATGAGGATGAAAAAATACTTAAAGGAATTGTCAATTTCGGGAATATAAATGTCAGCGCCATAATGTGTCCAAGGATAGATGTTACAGCAATCGACATCAAATCGGGATTCGACAAAATAGTCCCTTTGATAATCAGCTCGGGGTTTTCAAGAATCCCTGTGTATTCCGGATCATTCGATACTGTTAAAGGCATATTATATGCAAAAGACGTCCTCCCATATACGAATAACCCAGGTAGTTTTAAATGGCAGGCTCTGCTGCGTCCTTCCTATTTTGTTCCTGAAACAAAAAAGATAAATGACCTTCTTAAGGAGTTTCAGACCAGGAAAATACATCTGGCTGTTGTGATTGATGAATATGGTGGAACATCGGGGATAATTACCCTTGAAGATATACTTGAAGAAATTGTTGGTGAAATAACCGACGAAAGCGATGATGATCAGTTACTTTTCCGTAAGCTGGATGAAAAAACGTATATTTTTGAAGGTAAGATTTTACTGAATGACTTTTGTAAGATCTTTGATATCGAAGAAGATATGTTTGAAGATGTGAGAGGAGAATCTGAAACTCTCGCGGGATTAATTCTTGAACTGACCGGCGAAATACCCCAAAAAGATCAGATAATAGAATATGAAAAATTTATTTTCAGGATCGAATCTGCCGACAAGAGAAGGATAAAGGAGATCCGCGTGGAAATAAATAAAAGTAATGGTGATATTTAAAAAAAATAGCCTGATAACACTCCTGGTATTCTTAAGCGCTTCTTATGGTTGCAGGGATGTTTCTGTTCCAAAACCAAAAGGACACTTCAGGATCGATCTCCCTGAAAGACAATATTTACTTTTTAATGATCAGCCGGCAAAGATCAGCAATATGCCATTATCTTTTGAATATCCGGCATACGGACAGCTTTCATTTCAGGTTGAGAACAGTACCAAATCAGGTTGGTTTAATATAGAATTCCCGACTTACAGAGCCAAAATATATCTCACGTATAAGGATGTTAAAAATGACCTTGATAGTCTTTTGGAGCAAACTTATAAGATAAATGTAAAATATCATATTACAAAAGCTGATGCTATTAATGAACAGGTTATCAATAACCGGGAGGACAAAATTTACGGGATTTTATATGACCTGAAAGGAAACACAGCTTCATCTGTCCAGTTTTATGTTACTGATAGTATTCATCATTATCTCAGAGGTTCTTTGTACTTTTCGGCTGAGCCAAATTCAGATTCACTTGCTCCCGTAATAGAATTCTTCCGAGAGGATATCATACATCTGATTGAAACTCTGAAGTGGAAAAAATAGCGCTTATCAACTATCAATGGGTTGTATAACAAAACATTATCTTAATGAGTTTTCCATTATCGGGGTATGGAAAATAGAAGAGGATCTTGATACTCTGCTTGACCTCGTCGCGCTTGACAGCGATGAGAGAAAAAAATATAAAGGATTCAGCAGCAACTCCCGGAAACTGGAATTTTTAAGTGTAAGAGCTTTACTTTCAGAACTTATCGGGAAAGAGGCAAGAATTGCTTATAATAAGAATAACAAGCCGTTCCTTAAGGACGGATCGAGGTTTATCAGTATATCCCATTCACATAAGCTCACGGCAATTCTTTTAAGCACAAATGAAAAAGTTGGAATCGACCTTGAATACATGAGTTCCAATATAGCTGCCATTGCATTCAAATTCCTTAACAGTAAAGAAAAAATCACTAATGAACATGAAGATCGTAAATATCACCTGTATATTCACTGGTGTGCAAAGGAAGCGCTTTATAAAATATGTGATAAAGAGGGCATAAGCATCAGAAAAAACCTCACTATTGAACCTTTTAAAGTGAAAGAATCAGGAGAAATCAGGGGAAAGGTACATACCGATGAAATAAATGAATCTTTTGATCTTTTCTATTCCAAATATGATAACTATGCAATAGTCTGGACAAAAAAAAATTATGAAACCAGATAATTTCCTGGCCTGCTAAGTAACCAGGCTTGAAGAAGTTAGCAGCTTCGCCATTTAATTACCACCCGCGTATAAGTCTATCTGAACAACTCCGAAAGAGGTTCCCCGTTACAGGCATTAGGGTAGGGAACCCTGCAAAGCGATGATAATGTGGCAGCAACATCAGTAATATTCACTTTCCTGGTAACAGTCAATCGGTTCACTGTCCATCCAAACCATATCAGAGGAACATGCGAATCATACTCGTAAGGTGAATTATGATTAGTAATATAATCCCCCTCCTTTTCAACCCAGCCGGGATTAAGTGTAACTATAACGTCACCTGATCTCTGCGGATTAAAATTATTTATGATCCTCTTGAGATTACCATTTCCAAAATCGTTTGCCTCAAAAGCTGAATAGGGATAAGCAGCGGCAACACCGGTAAACTGAACAAGAAAACGGGCCACTTTCTTTTGAACCTCTTCGAGTGAAAGCCTTGCATCCTCAATCAGTGTCCGGTTAAGAAAAACCTGTCTTTCAGAATAACCTTTCACCCAATCACCCTCTCCATATACAGCATTGAGATAACTCCGCAGTAACTGCAATGCCTGGTTTTGCTTAAAATACCCTGCCGGGATACGGTTGCTTTCCAGAACAGCAGGAATTTCAGAAATACCGTGAGCTGAAGTAAAATAAATCAGAAGATTCTTCTTGCCAATACTGTCAATTAAAAATGTGAGAAGATTCTTTATCTCATCATCAAGTCGTAAAATTGCATCCCCCATCTCCACTGATGAAGGGCCAAACCTGTGACCAATATTATCTGTTGAAGAATAACATATTGAAAGGTAATCTGTTACATCGTCTTTGCCCAAGCCCTCTTTTTCGATAAGCCTTATCGCGAAACTTGTTGTAAAAGAGTTACCAAAAGGTGTCTCCCGGAGAAGTGAATAATCATTCCTCGAATTCAATATTCCCTTTGTTCTTAACTTTTTCAGATCGTATGGGAAATGATTTATTGAATTAAAACCTGCTTCGAAATTGTTTGAATCCGGAAGACAATCAGCATAATCTTTAGCAGGTCTGAGCAGGCTCCATGTATTGTTAAGGTATGAATCGGGGAACTTCATGGCATTAAAGTCGTTAACCCACCCGGGGAGAGACTTGATATAGTATGTGCTCGACATCCATGTACCGGTTGTATTATCAAACCAATAAGCGCCATCGGCTGCATGACCGGCAGAGAGGATAGCTGAATTTTCTTTCAGCCCGATTCCAAATATTTTTGCATTCTTATTTGTGGCCATTTTAAGTTCATCGGAAAATGTGGATGCCTGAAGGTTGACCGGTGAGTGTAAACCTGCCTCAAAGCTGCCCCCGACCGGATTTACATTGATATCCTTTGTACAATAAATAAGCTCATTTTTAAGGGGCAGATACCAGTTATCCGATGTAATACCATGAGATGAAGGCTCTGTACCTGTTGAGATCGTTGCATGGCCGGGAGCAGACTGTGTAAGCATAAATTCAAATGAAGCATTCTTAAAATATGTCCCCTCATTTATAAGTCTTTTTATTCCATTCTCTCCCAACCGGTCCCTGAACTTCTCAATCTGATCGTACTTCAGCTGCTCAACCACTATACCAATCACAAGGCGCGGCTTGTCGGGTGGCAGATAAGCTCCCTGCCCGGATAATTTAATAATGGCAGATATCAGTAAAATGATTACTGCCGAACTCTTCTTTACTACATCGCGATTCTTCATAACTAACAAAAACGTATTACCTTAAGCATAAAAATAACAGATTACTATTTAATAAAAGTGAGGTGCAAAAGTACTTTTTTTTAAATTACAGATGCAAATGTATAAGACTATTTAATAACCATGAACCTGCCATGACAGGATATTTTTGTGACTGTATTGGTAAAGATCACCAAATATGCTCCGGCAGAAAACATGTTAATATCAATCACCGCAGGAACACCCTGTATAACTTCAATAATATAATCTGACACAACCACTCCTGCCTGATTAATAATCTTAATACTAACATTACCGGAGATATTATCGGGGAGCACTGCCTTTATTCCGGTTGTGGCAGGGTTAGGATAAAGCACCGGAGACTCCGGATTGGTTGAATCAATATTATTTATAACAGGAATCATTTTAACAATAATATCACTCCTTTTCCCGGCAGCAACATAAATATTTCTAACTGTCAAATCATAATACCCTTCAGCTGAAAATGTAATGTCCCACGATCCCTGGGAAATAAACCTTATAAACCTGCCTGTAAGTTTATCAGAGTAGGCCTGGGAACTATCTCTGTCGTGGCCCTCTATAAATACTTTTGCCGCAATTGGTACCGAAGAGTTGACATTCAGTACAATTCCATGTATCCCGTATAAAGCATTTTCGAGGTACCCGATTAATGAGCCCCGGTTATACTGCCATAATAATGATAATTGGGCTGCCGGAGTAACATACTGATTATCAAGTTCAATTGTCACTTCCCGCCCCTGCAGTTCCCAGGTCGCGAAATCCTGCCGGCCCCCATAAATTACATACCATGCTGCTCCCCTCGTTACTCCATTGTTCTCATCGGTCAAATAACCTGTTCCTGAATTGTAATGTACAGTGTCGGCATATGCCCTGCTTATGCTGTGAAACCAATCATCATCTGGATGAAGCCTTGATAGCCATCTGTCCCATGGGTAATTTACAACTTCAGAACCGGAATGGAAATTGGCAGAAATTGCAAACTTGTGTTTCCTCATGAAAGTTATCATGTCAACATTTTCTTTTTCCTGCACCACGAGGGGTTGATACGGGTCAGGAAAATTTCTGTTAAGATCAACGCTGTTAGCATTATAACGGGTGGGCGAGATTATTTCATTCCCGCTTCTGTATGTGCCATCGGGGTTGGCCAAAGGATTTATCCATATCTCAAGACTATCCACGAGATTCTTCACCCTTGAGTTAATAGTGTAATTTTTAAGGAGATAATCTGCAAGCCTCAGCATCAGGACAAACCCTCCTGTTTCATCACCATGCATTGAAGATGTGTAAAAGACCTCAGGTTCATCTTCATCGCTACCGGCATTGTCAGAAATTTTTAAAGCGAGTACCAGTTTGCCATTCACACTTGTTCCAATTGTATCGAGATGGCACAAAGAAGGATACAGGCTCTTAAAACTCTGCATTATGGAATCGTACTGTGAATAGGTTGGATATTTATCCCATTCCGTGGCCTGATTAACACTAAGAGCGGAGATAATGCCTTTACTATCAGTTCTTTCCTTTATTGAATAATTGAATTTCTGCAGTATAAACCACCCGACCGTAAGTGGTGATAAACTGATATAAACAATTTTATTCCTGACAGATAAAATTGATACTTTTTTGGTCAGATTGTCTATTGTAGTATTCTCAGGGTAAGGTATGGTTACTTCAGCCTGGCCATATTGCCCGATAATATTACGGAGACTGTCATCATTACTTTTGTTTTGCGAAAAGCACCTCAGTGAAAAAAACGCGAGTACAACCAATAATTTAAGAGAACGGCGTATCATAAAGACTTTATACATTAAACTTTATATTGAGTATGTCACCATCCTCAACGATATAATTTTTCCCTTCAATATAGAACTTACCGGCTTCTTTGCATGCATGCTCCGAACCGAGCCTGATAAAATCGTGATATTTCATCACTTCAGCCCTGATAAACCCTCTTTCAAGATCGCTGTGAATAACCCCGGCAGCTTTAGGAGCTGTCATACCGGTTTTAATGGTCCAGGCCCTTATCTCCATAGGCCCCACAGTAAAAAAAGTCTGCAGGTTCAGCATTTTGTAAGCAGCCCTCACTAATTTGTCAACGCCGGGTTCTTCCAGACCGGCGTCTTTGAGAAAGGCCAGGCGGTCTTCCCGATTTTCGAGTTCAGCTATTTCTGCTTCGATAGCGCCTGCAATTATCAGTATCTCGGTATTTTTGTCCTTTAGAAAACCCTTTACCTTATCAACATACTTATTTCCATTAATAGCTGACTTCTCATCCACGTTGCAAACGTAAATAACAGGTTTCATTGTCAGAAGAAAGAGATCATCGACATGTTTTCTATCTTCATCACGAACCTCCAGGGTACGCGCATTACTGAAGTTTTCGAAATGGTCTTTGTAACGTGTAAGTACATCTAATCCTTGTTTGGCATCTTTGTCCCCTGCTTTTGCAGCTCTTTCGAGGCGCTGTATCTTCTTTTCAACCGATTCAAGATCTTTCACCTGCAACTCCAGATCGATAGTTTCGAGATCCCTGACAGGATTGATAGAACCTTCAATATGAGGAAGCAATTCATCATCAAAACATCTGAGTACATGAATAAGGGCATCGGTGTTTCTGATATCTCCAAGGAATTTATTACCTACTCCTTCGCCCTTATTTGAACCTTTTGCCAGTCCGGGGATATCAACGATTTCTACAGTTACATGAACAATCCTGTCGGTAACCTGATGTTTTTCAAGCTCATATAGCCTTGGATCGGGAACCTGCACAACCCCCATATTTGATTTAGTTGCGCTATAAGCAAAAGCAGTTGTTTCACCTTTTGTATTAGAGATACAGTTGAAAATAGTTGTTTTGCCAACATTTGTAATACCTATAATTCCACACTGAAGAGCCATCCGTTGTTTATTAAATGTTTATGTCTGCAAATTTAATAATTCTCCCCTCAGTTGAACTACTTGTAAGAATAAAGAAAATTATTGCTGATTGATCCCGGGCATATCATAATTTTTCTGATGAGTCAGCAAGTATGATACTAATCATAATGTATTTTGTATTTTTGAGACTCTTGTTAATTATACTAAAAATATAAAAACCAATCGTAAATAATTGTAATTCAAACTATTTAATAAATGAAAAATGTAGCAGTTGTTGGTTTTGGCTTTATGGGGATGACTCATTCACTAAATATCCTTAAAAATAAAGATCTCAAATTAGTGGCCATTGTTGATGCCAACCCGGAAATAATTGAAAAAAATCTCAAGGCAAAAACAGGTAACATCTCTACTGGAAATATTGATGCCATTGATCTTGCTGACGTTCATAAGTATTCGAGCCTTGATGAATGCCTTCGCAAAGAAGATCTGGATGCAGTGAATATATGTGTTCACACCAATCTTCATTATGAAATGACAAAAAAAGCCTTATTGAATGAGAAACATGTTTTTCTTGAAAAACCATTTTGTCTCGATATAAAACAGGCCGAAGAGCTGATCCTTCTGGCCGAACAGAAAAATAAGATCCTCATGGTCGGACATGTGGTAAGGTTTATGCCTCCCTATCAGAAACTTAAACAATGGATTGATTCAAAAGAATTTGGTAACTTGAAATTCCTCTCCTTCTCAAGGTTTTGTGGTCTTCCGGGATGGGGGCAGTGGAAAGAGAAAAATGTTACAGAATTATCAGGTGGAGCCTTGTTCGACCTTGTTATTCATGATATTGACTTTGCCAGCTATGCCCTGGGATTACCTTCGGAAATAAAATGCAATTATCTTCCAGGTTCTATTAGTAAGTACGACTATGTAAGCGCGATGTGGAGTTACAAGGACAAAAACCTTCATGTTAAGATAGAAGGGGGGAATACTTTCCATTCCAGTTTCCCATTTCAGGCAGGCTACATGGCTCAGTTTGAAAAGGCAAGTATTTTTTACACTTCATTGAAAGGCGATGTTATCGTGATAGCTGATGACAATAGTATTAAAGAAATTCCTGCCGGAGATGCAGGTGAAGGTTACTATAATGAGATTGCCTATTTTGCACAATGCCTGAAAAACAACACCCGGCCGCAAGATTGCATGCCTGCATCTTCTCTTCAGGCTGTTCAATTATGTTATAATCATATTTAATCTATTATATTATGAAACAGAATCTTGCGATTAATGGGGGTCTAAAAACCATAGATAAGAGTTTCCCCTGGCCAATTTTTGACGAGACTGAAGTAAATGCTGTTGCTGATCTTGTTCGAAGCGGGAAATGGGGAAACCCTGACTGCAATGACCTTGTAAAAGCTTTTGAAGATGAGTTTGCTGCTTTTTGCGGAACAAAATATGCGTTGACATGTGTAAATGGTTCTGTTGCTTTGAGGCTTGCACTTATTGCTATGGGAGTAAAACCCGGAGATGAAGTAATAGTACCACCATATACTTTTATTACAACTTCATCAATCGTTCTGGAAGCCAACTGTGTTCCTGTTTTTGTTGATATTGATCCTGAAACTTACAATCTTAATCCTGAAAAGATTGAAGCCGCAATTACCAAACGGACAAAAGCAATAATCCCTGTTCATTTTGCCGGCCAGGCCTGTGATATGGATAAGATAATGGCAATTGCAAAAAAACATAACCTCAGGGTTATTGAGGATGCCTGTCACGGACATGGGGCAGAATATAAAGGCAAGAAACTTGGAAGCATAGGTGATGCAGGATGTTTTAGCTTCCAATCATCAAAAAATCTGACAAGTGGTGAGGGTGGTATGGCTATTACCAACGATGAAAAGTTATACGATATGATGAACTCGCTTCGTAACGTTGGTCGTGTGAAGGGCGGTCAATGGTATGAACATCATAACCTTAGTTGCAACTACCGAATAACACAACTACAGGTGGTACTTCTTACAAATCAGCTTAAAAGGCTTGAAGAGCAAACCAAACGCCGTCATGAAAATGGAACTTACCTGAACACCCTCCTTGAAAAAATTGATGGTATTAAGCCTCTTGCAAGAGGTATGGGAGAATCATTACACAGTTATCATATTTACATCTTTAAGTATGACAAAACAAAGTTTAATGACCTGCCAAAGTCAGAATTTGCTCAGATGCTTGCTGCAGAAGGTGTTCCTTGTTTCATGGGGTACCCTCAACCGTTATATAAACAGCCTCTTTTTCAGGAAAAGAATTTTATGTGCTACGCAATTCCTGAAGAGACAGATTATACAAAAGTGTGTTGCCCGGTAACTGAAAAGGCCTGTTACGAGGAAGCTGTATGGATTATGCAGAATGCAATGCTCGGTACGAAAGAAGATATGGAGAAATTTGCACAGGCAATTATGAAGATACAAAAAGCAACAAAAGGGTAGAAAAGCACTTTTAACTTATTTTACCCTCACCTTGTGGCCGTAAGAAGCATAAAACAACACAAACAGATAGATGGGGATTACGATCCAATAGGCTGTCTTTGGTGTGCTGATATCTGCTAACCGACCATACAATAAGGGCATAACTGCAGCTCCCGAGATAGCCATTACCATCATTGATGAACCTATTTTTGTAAACCGGCCCAATTCAGTGATTGCCAATGGCCAGATTGAAGGCCACATCAATGAGTTTGCCAAACCAAGAAATGCAATAAACATTACTGATGTAAATCCATTGGTTACTAAAGCCATAAATGCAAATATCAAACCCATGAAAGATGAAATAATCAGGGCTTGATTTTGTTTAAGATATTTTGGAATAGCAATTATGCCAATAACATATCCGACAAGCATGGCAAATATCGTAAATGAAGAGAAGAATTTTGCAGTCGCAATCGGAATATTAAGGAAGACACCATAACTTATTATTGTGTTCCCCGCGATAACCTCGACACCTGTATATAAAAATATTGTAAAGACTCCCAGCAACAGATGGGGAAAATTGAAGATGCTTTTTTTATTGGAGACTCCTTCCTCTGCCATCGCATTTTCCTCTTCGGCATCAATATCAGGCAGATTGGAATAATAAAGAAAGACTGCAAGCAGCAGCAATGAAACCATAATAAAAATATAAGGAATTATAACTCTGGACGCAAGGGCATTAAGTTCCAGGTTTTTTTGCTCAACTGTCATGGTGGTTATCTTCAGTACAATTTCATCAGCTCCCTTCAATGTGATAAATCCAAGAATAGCAGGAGCCAAAACTCCGGCAACCCCATTGCATATCCCCATAATACTGATGCGTCTGGCTGCACTCTCGATGGGACCAATTATAGTTACATAAGGATTAGAGGCTGTTTGCAGCAACGCCATCCCTGCTCCCTGAATGAATAATCCGGTTAGAAATAATCCATAGGTCCTTGAAAGTGCGGCCGGCACAAAGATAAGCGAACCGATAGCCATGATTGCCAACCCTGCTGTCATTCCCTTCTTGTAACCGGTGTATTCGAGAAGCCAACCAGAGGGAACCGACATGAAGAAGTATGCTATATAAAATGAAAAAGCAACAAGGTATGATTGAAAATTTGTTAATTCACACGCTATCTTAAGGTATGGAACCAATACTGCACTCAACCAGGTAATAAAACCAAATACAAAAAACAGAGTACCGATAATTACTATCGGGCTTGAGATATTCTTATAAATCTTTCTAAATCTATTCATCCTTAATAACGTCTCAGGTCATCTGAATTCCTTGGCCTGGTTATTAATTACCTGGTCAGTATCAGCCCGTTTAACATGTCGTCTTCATATTTTCTTTAACGAATGTATCGAGGTCCGTCAGAGGTATTGTCATTTGTTCCCCGGCAGACATGTTTTTAATTGTGATATTACTATTCTTAATCTCATCTTCACCGGCGATAATAATATAAGGTATTTTCTTTGCATCAGCATATGACATCTGTTTCTTAAGCTTAACTGCATCGGGAAACAGTTCAGTGCTTACTCCGAATGTGCGCAGCAGACCGGCAATTTTAAGTGCATACTTTGTTTCCTGCTCTCCAAAGTTTACCAATAACACTTCCGTTGAAGATACTTTGATATTTTTAAACAGGTTCAACTGGTTAAGAACATCATAAATTCTGTCGGCCCCGAAGGAGATACCTACACCCGATACACCTTCCATCCCAAAGACACCTGTAAGATCATCGTAACGGCCACCGCCACAAACACTTCCAATACTCACATCTTTCGATTTAACCTCTATAATTGCACCGGTATAATAATTCAACCCACGGGCAAGAGTGAGATCGAGCTCCACTTCACAGGTCAGAGAACTACTTCCAATAAATTCAAAGAGGGTCCTTAACTCAGAAATCCCCTTCATTCCTGTTTCTGAATGTACAAGCAATTCCGCCAGTTTCGATAGTTTTGTTTCGGTATTACCGCAAAGCTGAAGCACCGGCTGAAGGTTCGAAATTGCCTCAGCAGAAAGGCCCTTACTGCCCAGCTCCGCATTAACAGCCTCAATACCAATCTTATCTAATTTATCAATTGCAACCGTGATGTCGGTGATCCTGTTTTTTTCACCAATGAAATCTGCAATACCGGCAAGTACCTTCCGGTTATTGATCTTAATAACAGTGGAAATTCTTAATCTGGAAAAGATATCATCGACAATTTTAATAAGCTCATATTCATTTAATAATGAGTTGCTTCCTATAACATCCACATCGCATTGAAAGAACTCGCGGTATCGGCCTTTTTGTGGCCGGTCGGCTCTCCAGACGGGTTGTATCTGGTATCTCTTAAATGGAAATACAATTTCATCGCGATGCTGAACTACATAGCGTGCGAATGGTACAGTAAGGTCATATCTTAAACCTTTTTCGCAGATCCTGGAAGAAATTTTGCCTGGTTCCCGCTTACCCAGCTCCTCATCGCTGACCGATGACAGAAAGTCACCCGAATTAAGAATCCTGAACAGAAGCTTATCACCCTCCTCGCCATATTTTCCCAAAAGAGTTGTAAGATTCTCCATAGATGGAGTTTCAATCGGCTGATAACCATATAATCTGAATACCTGCTTAATAGTCTCAAAAATATATTCGCGTTTAAGCATCTCAACGGTGGAGAAATCGCGTGTTCCTTTTGGGATGGATGGTTTAGTGGACATAGTTTATTAATAAAAGACAAAAGATAAAAGTATAAAGAAAAAAGTACAAAGTTTGGGAACGAGGTAAGAAATCCCAAAACAATGAGCAAAAAGCTTTCTCTTCTGCCTGCCCGCTGTCTGCTGAATTTTAAAAGCCCTATGTTATTGAGAAAACATTGTTTATTAAAAAATGAATGACTTGGAAATTTGTCTTATATTTGTGGACAAATGTCAAATCTGTTACTATGACTGCAACTAAAATGAATATTGAACAAAAGTTGAACAAAGAAGTTTCGTCTCTTTTCAAACGTTCCTCAACAAGTTATGATTTTGTTCCCGTAAAGAGTAACCTTACCTATGACGATTTTCTATCCGATAAAATGCTGATTATTGCTGCAATCCGAACCGGAATTCCATATTCCTTTTTTGAATTAATTCAACATTATTCCCCATTTAGTGAAACCGACTGGGCTAATTTCCTGAATATTTCCACCAAATCTTTACACCGCTACAAGTTATCTTCTAAACAATTCAAGACATATCAATCAGAAAAAATCATTGAAATGGCAGAAGTTACCAATGTAGGACTGGATGTTTTTGGAAATATGGATAAATTCAAGTTGTGGTTAGACACGCCAAATTTCTCAATAGGAAACATGAAACCAATGGAATTGCTTAAAGATTCCTATGGAAAAGAGTTAGTTCTTAGTGAGTTGACAAGAATTAATTATGGGATTTTAGTTTAAAAGATGGAGGCTTACAGATTATCTCGTGCGAAATTTGCTACATCACTTTCAGGAAAAGGTGCAGCAATTAAAGGAGCAAGGTGGAATTCTATTGGAGTTGAGTTGATTTATTGTGCCTCAAACCGTTCGCTTGCAATGGCTGAAGTTGCCGTTCATTTTACCCTGGCGACGCTCCCATCCGATTATGTAATGATGACATTATTTTTGCCCGATGATATTTCGTTAAAGAAATTAAATGAATCAGACTTACCTACAGGTTGGAACACTTTTCCACATCCTTCATCGACTCAGATAATAGGGGACATGTTTGTTTCAACTAATGAGCATTGTGTTTTGCAGATACCTTCCGCGGTGACTCAGGGCGACTTCAATTATTTAATTAATCCCAATCATCCCGACTTCTCAAATATTAGAATAATCAGTGTATCTAAATTCCCATTTGACAAGAGAATCTTTAAATAAAACTGTTGCAGCATCATTCAGAAATATTAGTTCCTTTACAATAGCACAATCACTGTATAACAAAATCTGGATTGGCACAGGAGATGGGATTTTTATAAATAATCAGAACAGACATAAAAAAATGACAAATACTTTAAATAAAATCATAATTGTTGCTCTAAATATTATAATCCTGACGCAGTGCAACACAAATAGATCACAAGACAAATCACCTAAAGAAAATATTCAAAGCTGGGCTATGACAGGTTTTGTGAAAGCAGACAGCATAAACCCTATATTAATTCCTTCCGGAGATCAGGAATTTTTTTGTCCGATCGGTAAAAAAGTTGTGAAGTGGGAAGAGAGGAATGTCCTCAATCCTTCAGCTATTGTTAAGGATGGCAAAGTATACATGATATACAGGGCACAAGATAATGAAATGACTTCAAGGCTTGGATTGGCCATAAGCGAGGATGGACAGCATTTCATAAAGCAACCTGCTCCGGTTCTTTATCCAGACAATGATAGCATGAAGCAGTATGAATGGAAAGGAGGAATAGAAGATCCCAGGATCGTTGAAGGAGAAGATGGCACATACATTATGACATATACTGCCTACGATGGCAAGGTAGCGAGGCTTTGCCTTGCCGCTTCAAAAGATTTAACAACCTGGATAAAACATGGTTTGGTATTGAGCAGTGAAAAATACAGGGACGTGTGGTCAAAATCAGGGGCTATAGTTTCTAAATTAGAGAACGGAAAAATAGTTGCAACAAAAATCAAAGATAAATACTGGATGTATTTTGGCGACACTGATTTGTTTATGGCAACTTCCAATGATCTTATTCATTGGGATGTGGCAGAAAATGAAGAGACTAAAAAGATGATATCCGTTTTACATCCAAGAATGGGCTATTATGACAGCCGTCTGGTAGAACCCGGACCATACGCTTTAGTACGGGAAAATGGAATTCTGCTGATTTACAATGGTAGTAATGCCTCCAATTATAATGACCCAAACCTGCCAAAATTTACCTATGCTGCCGGGCAGGCATTATTTGACAAAGAAAACCCGTTCAAGCTTGTTGACCGGATGGATGGGCCTTTCATACGGCCCGACAAACCGTATGAAAAAACAGGAGAAGTAAACGAGGTTTGCTTCGTGGAAGGATTGGTCTATTTCAAAAATCAATGGTTGCTTTACTATGGAACCGCTGATTCAAAAATAGCAGTAGCAATAAAAAAATAGCTACACCCTTCCGTCATAATGAATCCAATGCGCTCAAGATAAATGTGCATGACACAAGAAAAACATAAAGGTCATTAAAATCAGATAATCAGTACTTTACAGGCACAAACGTCTGGTCTGTAACCGGCGGCCTTACATAAGCCACATCATGTTTCAGCGGAGGCAGTTTAAAAGGCTTGGGAGTAAGATCCTGATAAGGGATCAGAGAGAGAAGATGGTCGATACAATTGAGTCTGGCCCTCTTTTTGTCGTCAGCCTGAACAACATACCAAGGGGACTGTTTAGTGTCGGTATAGGAGAACATCTTGTCTTTTGCCATGGAGTACTCAACCCATTTATCACGCGATTCGACATCCATCGGGCTTATTTTCCAACGTTTGGTGGGATCGGCGATCCGATCCTGAAAACGTTTTTCCTGTTCATGATCGCTCACTGAAAACCAATATTTTATAAGTATCGTACCTGATCTTATCAGCATTTTTTCGAATTCAGGGCACGATCTGAGGAATTCCTCATACTCATCGTTTGAACAGTAGCCCATAACTTTTTCAACTCCTGCCCTGTTATACCAGCTCCTGTCGAACAGGACAATCTCGCCACCTGCAGGTAGCTGTGAAGCATATCTCTGGAAATACCATTGTGATTTCTCTTTTTCGGTGGGCACTCCAAGTGCGACAATCCTGCATATCCTTGGATTAAGGCAACCTGCAATGGTTTTAATTACGCCACCCTTGCCGGCAGCATCCCTCCCTTCGAAGACAACTACCACTTTCAGCTTATTCGTCTTTACCCACTCCTGGAGTTTAACCATCTCAACCTCAAGCTTCAAAAGCAGCTTTTCGAACTCCTTTGTCTCCAGTTTTTCTTTTTTTTCAGGTACAATATCATAATACAGGTCGTTCTTTTCAACCGATTTCGTCCTGCTCTTTTTCTTTTCTTTAGTATTTGCCATAAGAAGAAATTTTTAGTGAAGTTTTACTGAATGAAGGGTATCAAAAGTGGATATCTGAAGAGTTCGCCTTTCGCAGCTTTAACACTTGCAATAATTATACAGATTACCTTGAGGGTTCCAATCATTAATATTATTGGGATCCCTATAATAATGAAACATAGAGGGATAGCAAGTACTATATAAAGCAGCATTGATAACTGGAAATTAAGGGCATTTCTACCGTTTAAGTTCACCCAGGCCGATTCGTCCCTTTTCGACAACCAGCATATAAGTGGGCCTATAAAACCCCCAAAAGGGAAAAAGAAACCGGCAAAAGCTGCCAGGTGACAAAACATTGCCCAGTTTCTTTCTGTTTCTGATAATATTCTGTTCTCTTCCATGACATTTCAGTATTTAATAAAAAGACGGATCTGTTTTCCTAATGCTGCATTTAGATTACTTTGCAAGACGTTTCAGATCGGCAGGTAACAGACCATTGGGGTTGGCTTTGTCAATCAAGTGCTGGTTATAATAGTACATGTTCGCATCATCAGTACCTATAAGCATCTTGAAACAATACCCTGATTTTCTGTCTCCTACAGGACCAACCTTATGAAGGATGAGCGTATCAGGAGATTTATTTTCAATTGCCTTCACAATATCATCTTCGGTAACTATTTCTATTTTATTATTATAAATTGCCTTTATTTTCTCAATAGTGGCTATCTCGGGAACCAGGTCTTCCTGCTTAACAAGTATTGTTTTAGCTGAAACTTCAGGAATATATTTATTATAATATTTCAGATATTTTCTACCTGTTAACGAAGGGTCGGCTGATATCATCTGAGCATGTTTCTGCATAAATGAAAGGATAGCGCCAAGTTTATACCCATATTCAAGATCATCTTCTCCGGCAAAGGAAAGCGGAACTGCACAGATCTCGGGCATCTCGCTAAGATTTTTTATATTCTTTCCCTGAAGAACATTAATAAAATTAAATCGTGAATTAGATTTATCCTTTTCAAAATTAGTTTGAGTGAGGACAATAAATGAATATGCCGGATTTACTCTTCTTACATTAAATTCATTTACATCGATGAATTCGCAAGGAGTAATTTTCCAAAATGTCTGTACTGCTTTTTGAATAAATGAGTTATAGACAGAAAACGGATCATTCTCAAGTACAACACATGTTTTTGATAGTGTAAATTGCTTTATCTCATCTTTGGATGGAAAAGGCGCCTGCCCTCCCGCTGAAACCGCAAAAAAAAGAATAACATTGGCAAAAAAAATCGATTTCATATTTATAGTATTATTGTACAGGTATATACAAAGGATTTTTATCGTTAAATTTCCGAACATAAACAAACATCAGCTCCTTTTTCTTTTTCCTTGAAAGCTGAACATACTCATCGTAAAGTCCATTATCTTTCATCAGCATCAATTCAGTATTTTCAATATCAAACTCAAGTACCTTTCCACTCTCAAAATCAATTAAGTATTGTTTTAATTCGCTACGTGCCATGTTAGATTGCCTGTAAGGTGAGTAAGGAGAATAATACGAGTTATACGGTGAATAATAATTACCATATCCATAAGGTGAATAATATGGATCATAGTTTCCGTAAGGAGAGTTATAACGCGAATCGTAGGTTGTTATGTCGGCCACAAAATGACAAATACTTCCAACGAAGGTGATCCTGTTAAAATTTTCCTGGATCTGAATGTACAACACACCGTTACGCGCATAACCCCAGATAGTATTTTTCGCAATTTCCAGCCTTACCCCCATGTTGTCATAGAAATAGATTTTATCCATTTCAAGTATCTTTTTAAAAAATTCCCTATCGTTATAATCAACAGAGGTGAGCAGTTTTGCTTTAGGAATGGGGCTGTTCATTTTTACCTCGTCAAAATTGAGGTAAATACCATCATTGAATCTGAAATCCGGTGAATATTTAACCATCCCTTCTTTTTCCTGCCCGCGCAACGGAAGAAAATTAGCGCCTGATAGAAATAAATTAATTAAAAAAAATATTTTTAATCCTTTCTCCATAATAATTAAAGTTTTACCTTTTCAGTTCAAATATCTTACCGGAAAGACAAATTTAATGTTTTCCTTCAAAAGTTGTTAATTTCAGTTAATGTATATTTATTAGATATTTTGTTTAAATTTGTAAAACCTCAAAAACGGTCTATGGTTAGCGGTACCAAAAAAGGCAACAATAATAATTCTTTGAATAAGTCATCTGAGGAATCTTTCGACAAGTTGGGGAAGGATATTGAAACTTATTCAACTATTGCACTGTTCTGCCTGATAGCAGCAATACTTCTTATCACTTTTGATTATAAGCTTCTTGCAGGATGTATGATCATTTCCGGTGCAAGTCTCGGTTTAATTACTGTCAGAAAATCTGCAACCCTTAATAAAATATTTAAACAATCCTTAAATGAGTTTTCTTCTTTAAACGAAAAAAAAGATGATTTCATTAAAGATTTATCGCATAAGATAAGAGAACCCCTGAACAATCTTGTTCTTATAGTTGATATGATTATGGAATCCGGTCTACGGAAAGAACAAAAGGAGTTACTCGAAACTTTCATCGCATCGATGAATAATATGGTTACGACTGTTAATGAATTAACAATGCAGTCGGCCGGTAATCTGAGTTATGAAAACAGAAAAGGTATAAGATTTAACCTGATATCAACCCTTCAAAACACAATTGAACTTTATAGTCTTAAGGATAAAGCCAACATAGATTTTATATTAAACAAAAAGGGGTTCAGTGACTTTGAATGCTTTGGCGACCCGATAATTCTTAAACAGATTTTTCTTGACCTTTTCAATACCATTGAAAATAGCATATCAGAAAGAGCTACAAAGGTTACCATTAATCTTAAAAAAGAGAAAGATGCAGGAAACGAAAGCATAATTTCATTCAGGATACAAACGGATAGAAATATTGTTCTTATTGATAATACAGGTGTTGAACAAAGTCAGGCATCCCGCCTGATCTTAACAAGAAAAGGTACTTTCAGCCAGGAGGTTGGAGCAAATTCTACAATATTGAACATTCTTCTTCCTTTTACCAATCCTGTTTCAAAACCGGATCAGAAGACTGCTTCTCCAAAGTTTATAGAGCTTATACTGAAGGATAAAGTTCATAAAGAGCTGAAGGACATCAAAATACTTCTTGTTGAAGATAATCTTATTAACCAGAAGATCACATTTCTTACACTTAAATCGTTGGTTAATAGTATTGATACAGCTTTGAACGGGAAAGAAGCTCTTGATAAGTTCGGTACCACAAATTACGACCTGATTCTTATGGATATTCAGATGCCGCTTATGAACGGGCTGGTAGCTACTGAAAAGATCAGGGCGCTTGAATCCACTACTAATTCACATATTCCTATAATTGCAATTACCGCGAACGCCATGATTGGGGACAAGGAGAAATGTCTCTCAGCCGGTATCGATGATTATTTAAGTAAACCTTTTCAGCCCTCGGCGTTGATTGAAATTATAAGAAAAAATATTTAGACCCTTTCACCAAGTGGTTTGAAGCCAATCACCATTATGTCGTCAACCTGGGCGCTACTGCCCATCCATGTTTTAAGGTTTTCATCCAGAATAGCTTTCTGATCATTCACCGGGAAACGGTGAATATTCAATAAAAGGTACCTGAACCTGCGGTACATGAACTTTTTGTTTTCCGATCCGCCGAACTGATCAACATATCCATCTGAGAAAAGGTAAAACATATCATCTTCCATTATATCGAGTTCATGATCAGAATAGGATAACCCTTCCGGATTCATCCCAATAATAATCTTACCTCCTTTAATCTCAATAAGTCCGTTATTTCGAATCAGATAAAGGGGGAAGAAAGCTCCTGCAAAAACAATCTTCCTTCTTTTTTTTTCAATAACGCATAATCCTATATCCATCCCATCCCTGATGATGGTTCCGATATTTTTCTCTCTGCTGAATGTTTTTTCCAGTCCTTTATCCAGAACCGTCAGAATCTGTGACGGGATTTCAATATTGTCATTATTAATGGTTCTTTCTATAATCTCCAGACCAATCATCGACATGATTGCTCCGGGAACACCATGGCCTGTGCAATCGGCCGCCACCACAAAAACCTTATCACCTTTTTCACCTATCCAGTAGAAATCTCCGCTGACAATATCTTTAGGCTTGAAAAAAATAAATGAACCTTCAAAATGCTTCCTGAAATATATTTCGGATGGCAAAAGCGCCTCCTGTATCCTCTGAGCATAAATCAGGCTATCAGTAATTTCTTTATCTCTAAATTCCAACTCAATCTTCTGTTTTGCAATCAGCTCCAGTGCCTCTTCCTTTTCCTTAAGCAGTTTCCTGGTTACAATGAGCCTCCTTGTCTGTGACATAACAAGCAAATATACAATAGCGATTATCAGGGCGCCGTAAAGAATAAAACGGTAAGGAGAAGCATTTGAGTTCAATATATTTCCATCAGGTACCAAACCCGGGCTGAATAGACCATTAATGTAAAGCGAACAGCAATATGTAATATATAAATTTTCCATCAGATTGTACAAAAATAGACTAATTATCTGTACTTGTTGTCTGCCGGTATTTAAAATTACCTTAAGAGCTCATTAATGTCGATTTCATCTGTTCCCCCACGACATAATCTCAGGATTTTTATTGATGGAGAATTGATTAGCGGTCCTATACCAAGCGATTCCCATTTCTGATCTATTGCTGATATAGTTTCGCGATCGGAACAAACTACATTCGGCCATTTCCTTGGAAAACAACCTTTTCCGCGAGCTTTTATTGTTCCATCAATTAAAACCGAGGAGGATGAAATATATTCATGATCCCGTACCGGGTCAGAATTTCCAAGTACCTGCCAGGCAACCATGTTCAAGTCACCGGGATCAACTGTATGATCGACTGTCACGATAAGGCTTGATTCTCCTGCAGTATCGTTTGTCCTGAACATGCTTTTAACCTTTTCAATAATGTCCGGATCATGAGTGCAGTTAACCGAAACTATCAATAACGGAATACCATCTTTAAAGAGACCCGGATAAAAACTGTTGATGATATTCCCGTCAAAGAATTTATTCAGTATATTAAAACCTGCTGATTTTTTGCCTTGTCCTATAATATTTCTGCCTCTGTTTTCCTCAGGATGCTTAATGGTAGCATCAACTCCTGCTTTTCCGCCGAATGAAAAGTTGTCGGAAGAGTGGTCAAGAACATCAAGAGGACCCCGGCAGAATAACAGATCCTTACTGAGATCAATATTCGCGAAAACATGCGCCAGCAATTCTTTATAATTCCTGATATTAATATCGCCACTTACAACAACCAGGTACTTTGTAAACATTATTTGGCCGGCGCCGAACAGGGAGTTTATAACTTTCATCCCCTGGCCGGGATAAGTTTTTCTTATCCTGACAATAGCAAGGTTATGGGCAATACCGGCATCAGGCAAATGAAAGTCTTCAATTTCAGGCTGTATCGTCATTCTTAACGGAGCAAGAAATATTTTCTCCGTAGCCTTCGCGAGCCAGGCATCTTCCTGAGGAGGAACACCTACAATTGTTGCCGGGTAAACTGCAGTTTTTGAGTGAGTTATACAGGTGACATGAAATTTAGGGTACCAGTCGGCCAGAGAATAGAACCCGGTATGGTCGCCAAAAGGGCCTTCCCATACAAACTCCTCAGCAGGATCAACATAGCCTTCAATAACAATATCGGCATCACAAGGTACATAAAGTTCATTAGTCAGACATCGTACCAGTTTCACCTTTTTCTTTCTCAGGAATCCTGCCAGGATATATTCATTGATGTTTTCAGGCAAAGGAGCAGTTGCGGAATAAGTATAAACCGGATCTCCTCCTAATACAACAGAGACCGGCATTTTTTTTCTGATTTTTTTCCAGGCATCAAAATGGTTCGCTCCGGTTTTATGACGTTGCCAGTGCATGGCAGTTGTGTTTTTATCGAGCACCTGCATCCTGTACATTCCTACATTTGTTTTTCCTGTTTCCGGATGAATGGTATGTACCATTGGAAGTGTTATAAAACGACCTCCGTCGTGTGGCCAGCATTTAAGAACCGGCAGTATTTCCAGATCAGGTATCATGTGTATCACCTGTTGACAAGCGCCTCTTCTTTTCATTCGGGACGGAAGAAAACCTGCCAGTTTAATCAGAGCGGGCAGAGCCGAAAGTTTATTTAGAAACGTCCCGGTATTATCTGATATGAGATTAAGGAAATTTTCAATTTCAGATCCTGCTTCATCGAGATTATTCTTTCCGATTGCCATTGCCATCCGTTCATCGGATCCAAAGGCATTTATCAGTACGGGAAAATCTGTTCTGTTATTTTCAAACAGCAAAGCTTTTCCGCCCGATTTGGTTACCCGGTCGGCTATTTCCGTGATCTCGAGTATCGGATCAATAAAAGTTTTTATTCGCCTGAGTTCATCCTTTTTCTCCAGAGCAGTTATGAAACCGATGAGTCCTGAATAAGCCATTGTCAATAATTAAAGAGAAACTCAAAGGTATTCAATAAGCGAACATGAATTGCAGAAATCAACCCACAAAATCCCCCAAATTTGGGACTTTAAACAAATAACCACACAAATGGTGGATTGGGAGGCGGGTAAAAACAATAATGGGAACTATTCGTTACGATTAGTTCCCATCCATCGTCTTCAGCCGTGGCTGTTAACGAAGTCAGATTACTGTTATTCTGACCGGCTGCATCTTCGGATACGAGATCTGTTTTTGCAACCCCCGGCTTTCCGGTTTAGCCTGTTACAGCATAACCTTCGGGCTGTCCTTTCGTCCATTTTAAGGCGGACTTCCGGGACGAAGTTTCTGAACTTTTAAGACGCGGAGTCCTTTTGGTTCATTATTTGGCTCTCCTGATGCGCAGACCCGAAGGTCTGACCGAAATGGATATTGTCTCAATTAAGTAACCTTTTCCGTTTCCACATCTTTCGAGCAGTCTTTTATCGCTCAACTGATGAATCAAATTTATATCAAGAATCCTGATAAACAAAAGAAATATGGTCGTTGTTATAAACCTGATTTTAACAGACGTTATCAACAATTGTTAATAACGTCGGAAAGTCCCATCAAAAGGAAGCTTAGGCAATTAATTATAACGAAGAGGAGAGTGGGGGAAAGGGAGAATGGGAGATAAAAAAAGGCCATCCTCAAGTTAGCGAACAGCCTCATTCTCATCTATTTAATTATGATTTATTTCTTATAGCCGTAAACTGCAAGGTTGCCAAGTTCTTCTTCAATTCTCAGCAATTGATTATATTTCGCGATCCGGTCTGTCCTGCTTGCTGATCCGGTCTTGATCTGACCTGAGTTAGTAGCAACTGCAATATCTGCAATTGTCGTATCTTCGGTTTCACCTGAGCGGTGTGACGTAACAGTTGTATAACCTGCCCTGTGAGCCATTTCAATGGCATTAAGAGTCTCGGTAAGCGTACCAATCTGGTTTACTTTAATGAGGATAGAATTTGCACAACCCATATCTATTCCTTTTTTCAGGTAATCCACGTTAGTAACGAATACATCATCACCAACTATCTGGCAGCGTTTTCCAATCCTGTCGGTCAGCATCTTCCAGCCATCCCAGTCGCTTTCTGCCATTCCATCTTCAATAGAATCAATAGGGTACTTATTGATCAGTTGTTCAAAATAATCCACTTGCTCTTTAGAAGTTTTTCTTGCCCCTTTTGGTCCTTCAAATTTCGAATAATTATATATCCCATCCTTATAAAATTCTGATGCCGCCGGATCGAGAGCGATAGTAATATCTGATCCTGGTTTGTAACCTGCTGCACTAATTGCTTTAAGAATAGTTTCAAGAGCATCTTCAGTACCTTCAAGTTTGGGAGCAAAACCACCCTCGTCACCAACGGCGGTGCTTAATCCACGCTCTTTAAGAACCTTTTTCAGTGAATGGAATACTTCTGTACCCATACGTAAACCTTCTTTGAATGAAGGGGCTCCTATAGGTCTGATCATGAATTCCTGGAAAGCGATCGGGGCATCTGAATGAGATCCTCCGTTAATGATATTCATCATCGGCACAGGCAGTGTAACCGCATTCGCGCCACCGATATACCGGTATAATGGTAACCCGTGGTAAGAAGCCGCGGCTTTTGCAACAGCCAGTGAAACACCGAGAATAGCGTTTGCCCCGAGGCTGCTTTTTGTTTTTGTACCATCGAGGTCAATCATTTTTTTATCAATGCCGGCCTGGTCGGTAACATCCATTCCGATTACCTCTTCGGCAATAACATTATTAACATTATGAACAGCTTTCAGAACACCTTTACCAAGGTAACGGTTTTTGTCGCCATCCCTGAGTTCGAGGGCTTCGTTTTCTCCGGTCGAAGCGCCTGATGGCACTGTAGCCCTGCCAAAATAACCACTTGCTGTCATTACATCAACTTCAATTGTTGGATTGCCGCGGGAATCAAGGATTTCGCGTGCATGTACAGTAACTATCTGACTCATAGATTTTAAATTAATATTTAACAATTATGCAATATACAAAAAAAGGGATAAAGTCTTTATGACCTATCCCTTTCATCTAAAATATTTCTTTATTCTTCCGGAACTGATTCTTCCCTTGTCTCTTCAACCTTAGTAACCGGTTTTTCAGTCTTTTCAGCTTTTTCTTTAGCAGCTTTAGGAGCTTTTGTCTTAACTACCGCCTCATCTTTCTTCTTAGAAGCTCTTCTTCTTCGCGTTGTTTTAGTTTTTGCAGCTTCCCCGCCCAGCATCGCTTCGTTGTAATCAACAAGTTCGAGAATGCACATATCCGCATTATCTCCTATTCTGTTTCCTGTTTTTAATATCCGGGTATATCCGCCCGGGCGCTCGGCTATTTTTGGTGATACATCTCTGAACAATTCAGCTACTGCAGTCTTATCTTTCAGATAACTAAATACCACTCTTCTTGAATGAGTTGAATCTTCTTTCGATTTAGTAATAAGAGGCTCAACAAAGGTGCGAAGTGCTTTAGCTTTGGCTGTTGTAGTAGTAATCCTTTTATGAAGGATAAGTGATGTAGCCATATTGGAAAGCATCGCCTTCCTGTGTGAACTTGTTCTTCCTAAATGGTTAATAACTTTTGAATGTCGCATTTCTATATTTCCTTAACCAGTTTTCAAATTAATCTTTCTCTAACTTATACTTACTTACATCCATCCCAAATGAGAGGCTCATGTTTTCGAGCAATTCATCGAGCTCGGTGAGTGATTTTTTGCCAAAGTTTCTGAACTTAAGAAGGTCATTCTTATTAAATCTGACCAGGTCGCCCAGCGTTTCAACTTCTGCAGCTTTAAGACAGTTAAGCGCTCTTACGGAAAGATCGAGGTCAACCAGTTTTGTCTTCAGCAACTGCCGCATGTGCAGAACTTCTTCATCAAACTCCTCGTTTGCCATTTTATCATCCGAATCGAGGGTTATTTTCTCATCAGAGAAGAGCATAAAGTGATAAATAAGAATTTTTGCAGCTTCTTTAAGAGCCTCTTTGGGTTGGATTGATCCATCTGTTTCGATCTCAAGAAGCAGTTTCTCGTAGTCAGTTTTTTGTTCCACCCGGTAATTTTCAACTGAATATTTCACATTCCGGATTGGAGTGAAAATAGCATCAATAGCGATAAGTCCGAACTCACTGTCAGCCGGTTCGTTTTCTTCTGCAGGTACATAACCTCTCCCTTTACTAACAGTAAGCTCCAATTGCATTTTAACATCCGGTTCCATTCTGAAAATAACCAGATCGGGGTTTAACACCTCGAAACTGCTAAGGACATTATTAAGGTCGCCTGCTTTCAAAACCTCATGACCACTAACTTTTATTGCGATTTTCTCATGATCAACATCGTCAACTATTCTCTTGAAGCGAACCTGTTTGAGGTTTAATATGATCTCTGTTACGTCCTCCATAACACCTGTTATAGTTGAGAACTCATGATCTATGCCCTCGATCTTAACAGTTGTGATGGCAAAACCCTCGAGCGAAGAGAGAAGGATTCTTCTCAGTGCATTTCCGACAGTAATACCATAGCCAGGTTCAAGCGGACGGAATTCGAATTTTCCGTGTTTACGATCCGCCTCCAGCATTATTACTTTATCCGGCTTCTGGAATGATAAAATGGCCATAGAATTTATCTTAGATTATTATTTAGAATATAATTCAACTATCAGTTGTTCCTTAATATTTTCAGGAATATCAGTACGTTCAGGCACGTTCATAAATTTACCTGCCATTTGTGTGTCATCCCACTCGAGCCATGAAAGTTTTGAATACTTTCTGGTTGTCAGTGAATCAACGATTGATTCAAGAGATTTTGATTTTTCGCGAACACCGATAATATCACCGGGTTTAAGCTGGTATGAAGGAATGTTTACAACAGTTCCGTTAACAGTTATGTGCCTGTGTGAAACGAGTTGCCGTGCGCCTGCTCTTGTTGGAGCAACACCCAGGCGATAGACTACGTTATCGAGACGGGCTTCGAGCAGTTGAAGCAGAACTTCTCCTGTAACGCCTTTACTTCTTGATGCCTTTTCAAAAGTATTACGAAACTGACGTTCGAGCATGCCATAAGTATATTTTGCTTTTTGCTTTTCCCTGAGCTGAACACCATATTCTGAAGTCTTCTTCCTCTTCTTGTTCATTCCATGCTGTCCCGGGGGGAAATTTTTCCTTTCCAGGTGCTTATCGGGACCGAAAATAGGTTCGCCGAATTTTCTTGCTATTCTTGTTCTTGGGCCGGTATATCTTGCCATTTTGTTAATAATTTGAACTTAGTTACTCTATATATTATTTTGGACTGCGGATTGCGTATTGCGGATTTATGTCAGTAATCCGCATTCGTAAATCTGAAATCCACAATCATTTTACACTCTTCTTCTTCCGGGAGCCCGGCAACCGTTATGAGGCATAGGTGTTACATCGATGATTTCAGCAACTTCGATGCCAACATTACTTATTGACCTGATTGCTGATTCGCGACCTGCACCCGGGCCTTTAACATATACCTTTACTTTTCTTAATCCAAGATCGTAAGCCACTTTGCCACATTCTTCAGATGCCATCTGAGCTGCATAAGGGGTGTTTTTCTTGGAACCTTTGAATCCCATCTTCCCTGCTGATGCCCATGAAATTACCTGACCCGAATTATTTGTCAGAGTAACAATAATATTATTAAATGATGAATGAACATGCGCCTGGCCTGAAGGTTCAACCTTAACGACCCTCTTTTTTAATGCTCCAGTCTTCTTTGCCATAATCTATTTATTTAGTAGCTTTTTTCTTGTTTGCAACAGTTTTCTTTCTCCCTTTCCTTGTTCTGGCGTTATTCTTGGTGCTTTGTCCTCGTACCGGAAGACCTATCCTGTGACGAACACCGCGGTAGCAGCCAATATCCATAAGCCTTTTGATGTTCATTTGAGTCTCCGAGCGGAGCTCACCTTCAAGCTTATAATTATCGTTCAGAATCCTCCTGATGGAATTGATCTGATCATCAGTCCACTCCTGTACCTTAACATTCCTGTCAACACCGGCCTCATCGAGTACTTTTTGAGCAATGCTTCTTCCTACTCCGTAAATGTAAGTCAGGCCAACTTCGCCTCTTTTATTCCTTGGTAAATCTACGCCAACAATACGTGCCATATAAAACTTTTCTTAAATGATGTGCAAAATTAGTTAAAATTATCCCTGTCTCTGTTTGAACTTGGGATTTTTCTTATTAATAACGTAAATGCGACCTTTTCTTTTGACTATCTTACAGTCAGAACTGCGCTTTTTTACAGATGCTCTTACTTTCATTACCTTAATATTTCTTATTTATACCTGAATGTTATTCTTCCTTTAGTTAAATCATATGGCGACATTTCAACCTTTACTTTATCTCCCGGCAGAATCTTAATATAATGCATTCTCATCTTACCCGAGATATGTGCGGTAATGACATGCCCATTTTCGAGTTCCACCCTGAACATTGCATTCGACAGAGCTTCGATGATAGTACCATCCTGCTCGATTGATGGTTGTTTGGCCATACGATTACATTTTATTTAAAACTTCTTCAATAAATTCAAAAGTTGTTAATACATCTGCTTTCCCTTTATCAACAGCAACGGCATATTCAAAATGTGCCGAGGGTTTACCGTCAGCTGTCTTAACGGTCCATCCGTCTTTCATCTGCAAAGTCGCTTTCTTCCCGGCGTTAATCATTGGTTCGATGCAAATAACAAGTCCTTTTCCCATTTTTGGTCCCGTTCCCTGCTTACCGTAATTAGGTACTTCCGGATGTTCATGCAATTTTCTTCCAATTCCATGTCCAACAAGCTCTCTGACCACAGAATAACCTCCGCTTTCTGCTTTAGTTTGTACTGCGCAAGAGATATCTCCTACCCTGTTTCCGGCAACAGCTTCTTTAACCCCTTCCTCCAGTGCGGCCCTGGTATAATCGAGAAGGCGTCTTACCTCTTCTTTTATCTTGCCAACGGGAAAAGTATAAGCGCTATCGCCATACCACCCGTTTAATATCACTCCGCAATCTATTGATATTATATCTCCCTCTTTAAGAATATAGCCTGATGGGATACCGTGAACCACTTCGTCGTTGACAGATGTGCAGAGTGCATTAGGAAAACCACCATATCCTTTGAAAGCCGGAGTTGCTCCATTATCGCGGATAAACGATTCGGCTAAGCTATCGAGATACAGGGTGGTGATCCCGGGCCTGATTACTGAAGCAATCTCTGCAAGTGTTCGTGACACCAGCATATTGCTCTCTTTTAACAACCCGATCTCTTCATCAGTCTTTAAATACAACATCAAAGAACGCTAAACTAATTATATCGATGTAGAAGCGCCAGATCTTCCTTTAACGCGACCTGACTTCATCAATCCATCATAATGACGCATAAGCAAATGACTTTCAATCTGTTGAAGAGTATCAAGAATAACTCCTACAAGAATGAGAAGTGATGTGCCTCCATAGAATTGTGCAAATTGCGGAGTTACAGTTGCTTTAACTGCCAATGAGGGCAGAATAGCAACTATTGCAAGGAAAATTGAACCGGGGAATGTTATCCTCGACATAATTGTATCGAAAAATTCCACCGTTTTCCTTCCCGGTTTAATACCCGGAATGAACCCTCCGTTTTTCTTCATATCTTCTGCCATCTGCACTGGATTAATGGTTATTGCGGTGTAGAAATAGGTAAAGACAATAATTAAAATTGCCGTTACCAGGTTATACCAGAATCCGTACATGTTAGAGAAGGCAACAATAAAGCCTGAACCCGAATTAGAGTAGCCCGCGATTATCATGGGGAGCATCATAATTGCCTGGGCAAAAATAATTGGCATTACGCCTGCAGCATTTACCTTAAGAGGAATATACTGACGCACACCCCCATATTGTTTATTCCCGACGATCCTTCTGGCATACTGAACGGGAACACGTCGCGTACCCTGTACAAGAAGAATTACGCCAAGAACTACAATAAACAAAAACAATATCTCAACAATAAGGCCGATAGCACCGCCGGCGCCGTTCATCCTTGTTCCTGCTTCAAAAATGAAATTCGCAGGCATACGTGCAACGATACCTATCATTATTATAAGTGAAATCCCGTTCCCGATACCTTTATCGGTTATCTTTTCTCCCAACCACATAACAAACATTGTTCCTGCCGTAAGAATTATTACCGAAGACATTGTAAAGAATGTTCCGGTAAGAATAAATGCCTGGGCCGGAAGCTGGGCATGAAGGTTAACGAGGTATGTAGGGGCCTGGAGTACAAGTACAGCTATTGTAAGATACCTGGTATATTGATTCATTTTGCGTCTTCCACTCTCACCCTCTTTCTGTAATTTCTGGAAATAAGGAAAAACTATACCAAGTAACTGTACCACAATTGAAGCAGAGATGTAAGGCATGATCCCGAGGGCAAATATAGAAGCCTGTGAAAAGGCTCCCCCTGAGAACATGTCGAGCAAACCCATGATACCTGAAGAAGTCTGACTCTTCAGGTTAGCCAGTTGAGAAGGGTCAATGCCCGGGAGGGTAACATATTTACCCAGTCTGTATAATAAAATTATTCCGAAAGTATACAAGAGTCTTGCGCGAAGATCTTCTATCTTAAAGATATTTTTTATAGTCTGAATCAGTCTCATGAAATTACAGTATTACAGCGGTTCCCTTTTTAGCTTCAATTGCTTCCACAGCTGATTTGCTGAATGCATGGGCGTGAACTTCAAGTTTTCTTTCAAGAGTTCCTTTTCCAAGGATCTTAACTGAAGCATTTTTAGAAACCAGGCCGGCCATTACAAGTACCTGAAAATCGATTATTTCCAAATCATTCTGTTCCGCGAGGGTCTGAAGGGTGCTGATGTTTATTCCTTTATATTCTTTGCGGTTAATATTTTTGAAACCAAATTTTGGGACGCGTCTTTGCAGAGGCATCTGACCGCCTTCAAAACCGATTTTCTTGCTATAGCCTGATCTGGATTTAGCGCCTTTATGCCCTCTTGTTGATGTGCCTCCTCTTCCGGAACCTTGTCCGCGACCGAGACGCTTACCTTTTTTAACCGATCCTTTAGCAGGTCTTAAGTTACTCAAATCCATAACTTTGTATTATAAAAATGTTTAATGCCTTAAATATTTTCAACTTTTACCAGGTGTCTTACTTTTACTATCATTCCCAATATCGCGGGGGTAGCTTCATGTTCAACACTATGGTTTAATTTCCTGATACCGAGAGCTTCAATAGTTCTTTTCTGTCTTTCGGGTTTTCCGTTTTTGCTTTTCACCTGGGTGATGCGAATTTTTGCCATTGTAATGTACTTTACTAACCGTTAAAAACTTTTTCCATTGTAACACCTCTGTGTTCTGCAACAGAGAAGGCATCTCTCATTTCGAGAAGAGCTGCAAAAGTAGCTTTAACAAGGTTGTGAGGGTTTGATGAACCTTTTGACTTTGCAAGTACATTTTTCACACCGACACTCTCGAGCACAGCGCGCATAGCTCCCCCTGCCTTAACGCCGGTACCATCGGATGCAGGTTTGATGAATACTTTTGCGCCGCCGAATTTAGCAACCTGTTCGTGAGGTATTGTACCATTAATAACAGGCACTTTTATAAGATTCTTTTTTGCATCTTCGATACCTTTTGCAATAGCTGTTGTTACCTCACTGGCCTTACCCAGTCCGTGTCCTACTATGCCATCCTCATTTCCAACCACAACAATGGCTGAAAAACTGAATGTACGGCCCCCTTTGGTAACCTTGGTTACTCTCTGGATGCTAACAAGTCTATCCTTAAGTTCGAGATCGCTGGTTTTTACTTTTCTTATACCGTTTCCCATAATTCATTAGAATTTTAATCCGCCTTCGCGGGCTGCATCAGCCAATGATTTTACCCTGCCATGATATTTATATCCACTTCTGTCGAAAACGACTTTCTCAATACCTTTATCTTTGCATTTGGTAGCAAGAAGCTTTCCTACAAGTTTAGCCTGTTCAATTTTCTTTATACCTGTTTGGGCTGCAATCTCTTTCTCTTTAGAGCAGGCCGACAGAAGAGTAACACCATTCAGGTCGTCAACAACCTGAACGTAAATCTGTTTATTACTACGGTAAACTGCAAGTCTTGGAGATTCTGCAGTGCCGCTTATCTTTTTCCGGATCCTCATTTTGATCCTTGTTCTTCTTTCCAACTTAGTTAAGGCCATGATTTTTTACTTTTACTGTTATACACCCTAAACACTGGCAGATTTTCCAGCCTTCCTTCTCAGCTGTTCTCCAACAAACTTGATCCCTTTTCCTTTGTAAGGTTCAGGCGGACGGAGAGATCTGATTTTTGCGGCAACATGCCCGATAAGCTGTTTGTCGATTGATGTAAGGGTAATAATAGGATTAGCCCTTCTTTCAGTTTTGGTTGCAACCGTAATCTCAGCCGGAAGGAGAATATTTATTTCATGTGAAAAGCCCAGGCTCATCTCGAGGTTTTGACCTTTTGCTTCAGCGCGGTAACCAACACCTACAAGTTCAAGATTCTTTTTGTATCCTTCTGAAACACCAACCACCATATTGTGGATCAGAGCCCGGTAAAGACCATGGAGCGACTTGTGATTTTTTGATTCTGATGGCCTCGATAGAATAACTTCGTTCTCCACCACTTCCACCTTCAGGTCTTTGTCAACCGCCTGGGTTAACTCACCCAGGGGGCCTTTCACGCTGACCACATTGGTATCACTGATATTTACAGTAACGCTTTTGGGCAGGTTTACAGGTAATTTTCCTATTCGCGACATTAAGCTATCCTCCTATTAGTAAACGTAACATAATACTTCACCACCAATTTTTTCTTTTTTTGCCTCTTTGTCGGTCATTAAGCCTTTTGAGGTTGAAATAATGGCAATACCCAGTCCATTAAGCACCCTTGGCATTTCGTCAACTCCGATGTATTGACGGAGGCCCGGGCGGCTGACTCTCTGTATTTCTTTTATTGCAGGTTTTTTGCTCTTGGGGTTATACTTGAGAGCAATTTTTAATACACCCTGAGGTCCGTCACCATCAATAACCTTATAGCTGAGTATATACCCTTTTTCAAACAGAATTTTGGCGACCTCTTTTTTAAGATTGGATGCCGGTGCCTCCACAACCTTATGACCGGCCATTATGGCGTTCCTTATTCTGGTCAGTAAATCTGCAATTGGATCAGTCATCTTTTATTATTTAATATAGTTTATATTCATTTTCAATTTACCAACTGGCTTTTTTTACACCCGGAATCAGACCGAAAGATGCCATTTCCCTGAAAGTTATTCTGCTTACCCCGAATTGTCTCATATAACCTCTTGAACGTCCTGTTATTTTACAACGGTTATGCATCCTGTTAGGGTTTGAATTTCGGGGCAGGCGGCTTAACCCGACATAATCACCATCGGCTTTCAGCTGTGCTCTTTTTGCAGCGTATTTCTGAGTCAGTCTTGCGCGTTTAACTTCGCGGGCTATCATCGATTCTTTAGCCATATTACTAGTTTTTATTGTTTTTAAATGGTAAACCAAAACGCTTAAGCAGAGCTAATGCTTCTTCATCCGAGTCTGCCGAGGTTACGAATGTTACCTGGAGCCCCATGATTTTAGCAATTTTATCAAGGTCAATTTCAGGAAAAATAATCTGTTCGGTAATCCCCAGGGTATAATTACCCCGTCCGTCAAGTTTGGAATTGATACCTTTAAAGTCGCGGATACGCGGAAGCGCGACAGATATCAACCTCTCGAGAAATTCATACATCCTCTCTTTGCGTAATGTTACCATTATACCGATAGGCATGTTTTTTCTCAGCTTAAAGTTTGAGATATCTTTTGTTGAGTTAGTCTGTACAGCTTTCTGACCTGCAATATCCGATAACTCTTTTACTCCATATTCGAGCAGTTTCTTATCGGCAATAGCCTGGCCCACTCCCTGGTTGATAACTATCTTTTCCAACTTTGGGACCTGCATTACGGTTTTGTATCCGAATTCCTTCATTAATGCAGGGACGATCTCGTCTCTATACTTGGTTTTTAGCGCGGGTGTGTACATTACTTGATCTCCTCTCCTGATTTTTTTGAATAACGCACTAATTTATTTTTTTCATTAAGTTTTTTACCAACACGCGTAGGCTTACCGGAAGAAGGGTCGATGAGCATCAGATTTGAGAGATGTACCGGCGCTTCTTTCTTTATTATGCCTCCCTGAGGAGCTTTAGAATTAGGTTTTGTATGTTTTGACACCAAATTTACCCCTTCAACAAGAGCTCTGTCTTTATCTCTGTCAACTTCGAGAACGCGCGCTTTCTGGCCTTTTGATTCACCGGTTATTACCATAACCGTGTCTCCCTTTTTAATATGTAATTTCTTTTGCATCGTATTGTATTTAAATATATTACAACACTTCAGGCGCCAATGAAACAATCTTCATGTACTTGTCGCGCAGCTCCCTGGCAACAGGGCCGAAGATGCGGGTGCCGCGAACTTCGTTAACATTGTTAAGAAGAACAACCGCGTTATCGTCAAACCTTATATAAGAACCATCTGCTCGCCGGATCTCCTTTTTTGTTCTAACGACAACTGCTTTGCTTACTGTACCTTTTTTTGCTTCACCTGAAGGAAGTGCGGATTTCACACTTACAACTATTTTATCACCTACGGTAGCATATCTTTTTTTGCTACCCCCGAGTACCCTGATGCATAATACTTCTTTGGCTCCAGAGTTATCGGCTACGGTTAATCTGCTTTCCTGTTGTATCATTATTACTTAGCTCTTTCGATTATTTCAATTAACCTCCAGGTTTTGTTTTTGCTCAGAGGCCTGGTCTCCGAGATACGTACAGTATCGCCAATATTACATGAATTAGCTTCATCGTGCGCCATCAGCTTTTTTGTTCTGTTAATAAACTTGCCATAAATAGGATGTTTAACTTTCCTTTTAATGACTACGATGATAGATTTGTCCATTTTAGTACTGACAACAACACCTATACGTTCTTTTCTAAGATTCCTTTCCATTGCTGACTAACTATTAGATTTCTTATTCAACTCTCTTGTACGCAATTCGGTTAGCAGACGTGCAATCGTAAGTTTCACTTCTCTGACCTTTTGAGGGTTATCAAGAGGAGTGATTGCATGGTTTAGCTTCATACGAACGAGCATAGTCCTCTCCGTGTCAATTCTCTCGATAAGATCTGAGGCGCTTAATTCCTTTATTTCTGAAGTTTTCATCTCTGTCAAAGTATTATTCCTGTACGTAATCGCGTCTTACAATAAATTTTGTTGTTATGGGAAGTTTCTGAGCTCCCAGACGGAGAGCTTCTTTAGCAACTTCATAAGGTACTCCTTCAGCTTCAAGCAGAATTCTGCCCGGAGTAACAGGAACAACAAAACCCTCAGGTGCTCCTTTTCCTTTACCCATACGTACCTCTGCAGGTTTCTTTGTAATAGGTTTATCAGGGAAAATCCGAATCCACAACTGACCTTCACGTTTCATATGACGCGTAACGGCCTGACGAGCTGCTTCGATCTGCCTTCCGGTGATCCAGTGCTCTTCAAGTGCTTTGATACCAAATGATCCGAATGCCAGCTGGTTGCCTCTTTGTGCATTGCCTTTCATCCTTCCCTTCTGGGCTCTCCTGAATTTGGTTCTTTTCGGTTGTAACATTGCTCAGATATTGTTAAAAAATTAAATACTACCAGGTCTCTTATTTCTTTGCTTTTCTCTTCAGGCTCTTGCTCTTGGCATTTCTTGCACCGATATTAGGGCTAAGATCTCTCTTGCCGAAAACTTCTCCGTTACAAATCCAAACTTTAACACCAAGCAGACCAACCTTTGTATGTGCTTCAGCCAGGGCATAGTCAATGTCGGCGCGTAAAGTATGAAGGGGAATACGGCCCTCCTTGTATGATTCGCTTCTGGCCATCTCAGCGCCACCAAGACGACCTGAAATCATAATTTTTATTCCTTCTGCTCCCATTCGCATTGTAGAAGCTATTGACATTTTGATTGCACGACGGTAAGAAATTTTACCTTCCAGCTGGCGGGCAATATTATTTCCGACTATGTTGGCATCCAGTTCAGGGCGTTTAACTTCAAATATATTTATCTGTACCTCTTTCTTGGTGATTTTCTTGAGTTCTTCCTTCAGCTTGTCAACTTCCTGTCCTCCCTTGCCAATAATAATACCCGGGCGTGCAGTGTTAACTGTTACAGTAATAAGTTTCAGCGTTCTTTCAATAATAATCTTGGATATGCTTGCTTTTGCTAACCTGGCAGTCAGATATTCCCTGATTTTGGCGTCCTCAACAAGTTTCCCGGAAAAGTCTTTTCCACCGAACCAGTTTGAATCCCATCCTTTGATTATCCCTAATCTGTTACTTATCGGATTTACTTTTTGTCCCATCTGTTCTAATTTGATGTTTTTTCAACTTCATTAATCTTACTGTCAAGCACGAGAGTAACATGGTTTGATCTTTTTCTTACCCTGTAAGCTCTTCCCTGTGGAGCTGTCTGAAGTCTTTTCAATGAACGGCCCCCATCGACATGAATAAGTTTTACAAAGAGATTACTTTCTTCCATTCTTATGCCTTCATTCTTCGACTGCCAGTTAGCAATCGCTGAGAGGAGAAGTTTCTCCATTCTGCGCGATGCCTCCTGCGAACTGAACTTGAGGACATCAAGAGCTTTTTTTACTTCCATTCCACTAATAAGATCGGTTACCAATCTCATTTTTCGCGGCGATGTTGGACAGTTTCTAAGGATAGCCTGGCATCTGCTTTTGTCGGCCTTCTTTTTCCGGTCAGCTGTATTTCTTTTTCTTGCACCCATTTTTAAATGTTTTTCAATGTTTACATTACTTATTTATTACCAGAGTGACCCCTGAAAGTACGGGTAGGTGAGAATTCTCCTAATTTATGGCCTACCATGTTCTCGGTAATGTAAACGGGGATAAACTTGTTCCCGTTATGAACTGCTATAGTATGTCCGACAAAATCGGGTGAGATCACTGATCTTCTTGACCAGGTCTTAAGGACTGATTTTTTTTGTCCATCATTCATTTCAAGAATTCTTTTTTCGAGTTTGAAATCAATGAAAGGGCCTTTTTTAATTGATCTGCTCATAGTATATCAGTTATTTTTTCCTTCTTTCAATAATAAATTTTGCAGAATATTTTTTCTTGTCTCTTGTCTTGAAACCTTTTGCAGGAATGCCTTTGCGCGATCTTGGATGCCCGCCGGAAGCTCTTCCTTCGCCGCCACCCATCGGGTGATCTACCGGGTTCATAACCACGCCCCTAACTCTTGGGCGACGTCCCTGCCAGCGTGAGCGGCCGGCCTTACCTGATCTTTCGAGATTATGGTCGGGATTAGAGACGGTGCCAATAGTTGCGCGGCATGTAGTAAGGATCAATCTTGTTTCTCCTGAAGGAAGTTTGATAGTAGCATATTTTCCATCGCGGGCTGACAACTGGGCATAAGTTCCGGCGCTTCGCGCTATTGCTCCCCCTTTACCCGGTTTAAGTTCAATGTTGTGAATGATAGTCCCCATAGGTATATCACTTAGGAACATAGTATTACCAATTTCCGGAGCGGCCTCTTTTCCAGACATTAATGTCTGACCGACCTGAAGCCCTACAGGCGCTACTATATATCTTTTCTCGCCATCTTTATAAACGACAAGTGCAATTCTCGATGTACGATTCGGATCGTATTCGATTGTTTTGACTGTTGCCGCCATTCCATCTTTTTCCCTGAGGAAATCGATAACTCTGTACATCTTTTTATGACCGCCTCCGATGTATCTCATTGTCATTTTGCCGTTAACGTTCCTTCCTCCTGAATTTTTATGCGGTCGAAGTAAGGATTTCTCCGGCGTGGCACTTGTGATAGTATCAAAAGTGCCCGCGATTTTGTGTCGCTGACCTGGTGTAACAGGTTTGATCTTTCTGACTGCCATATAGGTTATTAAATATTGCTATAGAAATCAATTTTGTTTCCTTCTGCAAGAGTAACAACAGCCTTTTTAGTTGCTGATGTTTTTCCTGTAAGAAGCCCTGATTTGGTATTACGGGATTTTATTTTCCCGCCATAGCGCATCGTATTTACTGAATCGACTGTAACGCTGTACAGTTCTTCAACAGCATTCTTTATCTGTAACTTATTTGCATTTCTGGCAACGAGAAAACCATAGCGGTTAAATTTATCGCCCTGTTTTGTCATCTTTTCCGTTACAATCGGTTTAAGCAAAATATTCATCACTCAAAAGTTTTCTAGTTTTCAAATGTAGCCTGCAAAACGTCAACCGCACTCTCTGTAAGTATCAATGTTGAAGCCTTCATTATTTTGTATGTGCTTAATTCACTGGCAATTACAACCTCAACCCCATGTATATTTCGGGTTGACAAATATATATTATTATTTTGTTCCGGTAAAACAAATAACGATTTTTTATTTGCAATATTCAGGTTATTTCCCATTTTGATGATTTCCTTTGTTTTAGGAGTCTCAAAAGAGAAGTCTTCCAATACAATAATATTACTTGTTGATGCTTTATATGAAAGCGCTGATTTTCTGGCTAATTGTTTAACTTTCTTATTAAGCTTGAAGCCGTAGAACCTTGGTTTTGGACCAAACATACGTCCTCCTCCCCGGAACAGAGGGTTCTTAATGCTGCCGGCGCGTGCAGTTCCTGTTCCTTTCTGCCTTTTAATCTTCCTTGTACTACCAGCTATTTCTCCTTTATCTTTGGAGCTATGGGTACCCTGCCTTTGATTGGCGAGGTACTGCTTTGTATCGAGATAAATGGCATGGTCGTTAGGTTCAACACCGAAAATTGAATCGTCAAGGTTAACTTTTCTTCCGGTTTCTTTACCACTAATATTAAGAATCGCTAATTCCATTATTTTGTAATTATTACGTAACCACCTTTTGGACCCGGGACTGATCCTCTTACAATTAAAATGTCATTCTCGGCCATCAGTTTCACCACTTTAAGGTCCATCGACATCACCTTATCACCTCCGGTACGTCCTGCCATTCTCATGCCGGGTAATACTCTTGAAGGGAAAGATGAAGCGCCGAGGGAACCAGGGTGTCTTAGCCTGTCGCTCTGTCCATGAGTAGTACCTCCTACGCCACTGAATCCGTGACGTTTTACCACCCCCTGAAAACCTTTACCTTTTGACCAGCCTCTTACATCAACAATACTATCATCTCTGAAAAGTTCTGCTGTAAGCACTTCGCCTTCTTTAACCTGACCTTCATTAAAGCCTGTAAACTCGATAAGTTTCCTTTTCGGAGTTGAATTTACTTTTTTGAAATGGCCCAATTCGGCTTTAGTAGTGTGCTTTTCCTTTTTATCTTCGAATCCGAGTTGTACAGCAAAGTAGCCGTCCTTCTCCACTGTTTTAATCTGAGTAACAACACATGGCCCGGCCTGCAGAACCGTACATGGAACGTTCTTTCCATTTTCATCAAAAATGGAGGTCATTCCTACCTTTTTACCAATTAATCCCTGCATCTCTTTATAACTTTACTGGTTTCACACTTTAATTTCTACTTCAACTCCGCTTGGAAGCTCAAGTTTCATCAGAGCATCGATGGTTTTTGGTGTTGAGCTGTAAATGTCGAGTAACCTTTTGTAGGCTGAGAGCTCAAACTGTTCTCTTGCTTTTTTATTTACAAACGGGGAACGAAGCACTGTATAAATCTTTTTGTGCGTTGGAAGCGGAATAGGCCCGCTAACCACTGCACCAGTAGATTTTACTGTTTTTACGATCTTCTCGGCAGATTTATCTACCAGGTTATGATCATAAGATTTCAGTTTAATACGAATTTTCTGACTCATCTCTTTAAAGAATTTTTCCTTTAGTAATTTCCACAATTCTGTTTGATATTTCCACAGGTACCTTTTCATAATGTGAGAACTCCATTGTTGAAGTTGCTCTTCCTGAGGTAAGGGTCCTAAGTACTGTAACATAGCCAAATTTTTCGGCCAGAGGTACTTTTGCTTTAACAACCCTTGAGCCTGCTTTCGATTCCATACCTTCCACCCTGCCTCTTCTTCTGTTAAAATCGCCAATTACATCGCCTACATATTCTTCAGGAGTAACCACTTCTGTTGACATGATAGGTTCCAGGATTACAGGATTACATTTCCCTGCAAACTTTCTGAAAGCCTGTTTGGCTGCAATTTCGAATGCCAGAGCATCAGAGTCAACCGGATGGTACGAACCGTCTTTGAGTACTACTTTAAGGCTATCGAGAGGAAAACCCGCGAGTGGTCCGTTAACCATTGCTTCGCGGAATCCTTTTTCAATTGAGGGGATATATTCCTTCGGGATATGTCCACCTTTAACCTCATTAACAAATTGAAGACCTCTTATATTTTCATCTGCCGGTGCTAAATCAAATGTCATATCGGCAAATTTTCCACGGCCACCGGTCTGTTTCTTAAACACTTCCCTGAATTCAGCAGTGGTAGTAACAGCTTCTTTGTAAGCTACCTGTGGAGCTCCCTGGTTACATTCAACTTTAAACTCCCGCTTCAACCGGTCAATAAGGATTTCCAGATGCAGTTCCCCCATACCATGAATAATTGTCTGCCCGCTATCGGGATCAGTCCTGACCTGGAATGTCGGATCTTCTTCAGCAAGTTTATTAAGAGCAATTGATAATTTATCAACATCGGCCTGAGTTTTAGGCTCGATTGCCACACCAATAACAGGCTCCGGAAAATCCATCGATTCAAGTAATATCGGTTTATTAATCGCGCATAATGTGTCGCCTGTCTTGAGATCTTTAAATCCCACACCTGCACAAATATCGCCGGCCGAAATACTCTCTTTAGGATTCTGTTTATTAGCATGCATCTGGAACAGGCGGTTAATACGTTCTCTTTTCCCAGTACGGACATTCAAAACCGTATCCCCAGCGTTGAGGACACCTGAATAAACGCGTAAAAAAGCCAGCCTGCCAACAAAAGGGTCAGTAGCTATTTTAAACGCGAGAGCGGCCATTGGTTCTTCATCGTCGGGCTCACGCGTAATTACTTCATCATTTCTCGGGTCAATCCCGGTTACGGCGCCTTTATCCACAGGAGAAGGCAGATAAGCTATAACAGAGTCGAGAAGACTCTGCACTCCTTTATTTTTAAAAGCGGCTCCGCAGATAACCGGTATGGCAACGCCGTTAATAGCTGTTTTTCTTAGAGCAATCATAATTTCTTCACCGGTAATTGACTCATGATCTTCAAGATACCTGGCCAGAAGAGTATCATCAACGTCGGCGACAGCTTCAATAAGTTTCCCTCTCCACTCCTCAGCTTCATCTTTCATATCATGAGGAATATCTTCTGTCTCAAACCGGGTACCGGTTTCCTCATCATTGTAATAAACGACTGCCTTCATAGTTACAAGGTCGATAAACCCTTTGAAATTTTCCTCAGCACCAATTGGAATCTGAACAGGTACTGGGTTAGCCCCGAGTTTTTCCTGAATTTGCTGAACCACGCTAAAAAAATCAGCGCCTGCGCGGTCCATCTTATTAATAAAGGCAATTCGCGGTACAACATATTTATTTGCCTGTCTCCACACGGTCTCAGACTGGGGTTCAACACCCCCGACAGCACAAAAGACAGCAACGGCGCCATCAAGAACCCTTAGTGATCTTTCAACTTCAACCGTAAAATCAACGTGGCCGGGAGTATCAATAATATTTATCTTATAATCTTCTCCCCTGTATTTCCAGTAAGTAGTAGTAGCGGCAGAGGTTATTGTAATCCCTCTCTCCTGCTCCTGAACCATCCAGTCCATCGTTGCATTGCCATCATGTACTTCTCCCATCCGGTGGGTACGACCTGTATAAAACAGAATACGTTCTGTTGTAGTGGTCTTACCGGCATCGATGTGGGCCATGATTCCGATGTTTCTGGTATATTTCAGGTTTTTATCCATCAATCTTACTTCCTGCTGCCTGTATAATCAATTAAAACCGGAAATGAGCAAAAGCTTTGTTGGCTTCAGCCATCCTGTGGGTATCTTCTTTCTTTTTGTATGCCCCGCCTTCAAGTTTATAAGCTGCCATGAGCTCTGCTGCAAGTCTTTCAGCCATTGAATGGCCGGTTCTCTTCCTTGCAAAAGATATCATGTTCTTTATGCTGATGCTTATCTTTCTGTCAGATCTGATCTCCATAGGAACCTGAAAAGTTGCACCGCCAACCCTGCGGGCTTTTACTTCAACCTGTGGAGTAACATTATCAAGCGCCTGCTTGAATATTTCCAGAGGTGATTTGCCTTCGCTCTTAAATTTATCTCCGACTATTTCAAGCGAGTCATAGAAAATTTTAAAAGCCAGATTCTTTTTACCACTGAACATAAGATTATTCACAAACCTTGTAACATACGGATCTTTATATTTTGGATCCGGTAACAGAATCCTCTTCTTTGGTTTTGACTTTCTCATTATCTTATTCCTTTAATGTTACTTCTTAGGCCTTTTAGCGCCATATTTTGATCTTCTCTGAGTACGACCATCAACTCCGGAGGTGTCGAGAGCGCCACGAACAAGGTGATACCGAACACCCGGAAGATCTTTAACCCTGCCGCCTCTTATCAGTACGATAGAGTGTTCCTGCAGATTATGACCCTCTCCCGGAATATAAGCATTTACTTCTTTCTGGTTGGTAAGCCTTACCCTGGCCACCTTCCTCATTGCAGAATTAGGTTTCTTTGGCGTAGTGGTGTAAACACGAACGCATACTCCCCTTCTCTGAGGACATGAATCCAAAGCAGGAGCTTTACTTTTATCTACCAGTTTCTTCCTGCCTTTTCTTACTAACTGCTGAATTGTCGGCATATATCCAATTTATTTTAGCATTAAATTTTACTCAAAAAAATGGTTTGCAAAGGTATTGTATTTATTTTTTAATTCAAAACCAAGTATGCATATTTTTTAAAAACAATTAAAAAGGCATGATTCAGATACCTGAATATTACCTATTATTCAGGCCTTAAAGCATGTTTTAATAAAATATATCTTACTTGAAATGTAAGTTATCTTCAGGTTACTTCCCGACCTTTCCCCTCGAAAAACGTTTTGTAAACTTACTTTGAAAGAAAAACCGGTACTCCTGTATTTTAAAAAACCTGTGCAAAGGAAATAAAATATTTGTAATAATCCTCACTTTCTTATACTGTTTTTAAAAAATTATTATTTTTGACACGCAAAATCACGGCATATAATAAATAAGTATAACATATAATATCGGGAAAAATATGAAAACATACCAGGCGGACCAGATCAAAAACATTGCCTTGCTGGGTAACTCAGGATCAGGCAAGACAACCCTCGCGGAAGCAATGCTTTTTAATGGCGGAATCATCGAAAGAAGAGGTACTATCGAAGGAAAGAATACAGTCTCTGACTATCGTCCGATTGAGCATGAAAACGGGAATTCAATATTTTCGACAGTACTTTATACTGAATTTCAAAATTTCAAAATAAATATAATCGATACTCCAGGTCTTGATGATTTCAGCGGTGGTGTTATTTCATCCTTATTTGCCTCCGATGTGGCCGTTATGACAATCAACGTCCAGAATGGTGTTGAGGTTGGAACCGAAATACATTTCAGGCACGTTGAAAAAGACAATAAACCACTCATACTTGTGGTGAATGGTCTCGATCATGAAAAAGCTAACTTCGAGAAGTCAATTGAAATGCTGAAGGAAAGATTAAGTAGTAACATTATCCTCGTTCAGTATCCTGTTAATGAAGGAGTTGGATTCAATTCGATTATTGATGTTCTTAAAATGAAGATGCTCCGCTACTCAAAAGACGGAGGAAAAGCAGAATTAGTTGACATTCCTGCTGATCATGCAGCCAAAGCTGCTGAATTGCATGGCGCTCTTGTTGAAAAAGCAGCTGAAAGTGACGAAGAGCTTATGGAACTCTTCTTTTCAAACGATACTCTTACTGAAGAAGAAATAAAAAAAGGGATAGCTAAAGGAATTCTCACCAGGGGTATGTTCCCGGTATTGTGTCTTTCTTCAAAGAACAATATAGGTGTTGATCGTCTTTTGGAATTCATCGTTAACGAAGCGCCTTCAATTGCAGATATGCCGGTTCCTGTCAACAACAAGGGGAATGAAGTAAAACCAAATCCTTCCGGACCTGCTTCCGTTTATGTTTTTAAATCATCAATCGAAGAACATATCGGCGAAATACATTATTTCAGGGTATATTCCGGAAAGGTTAATGAGAACCTCGATGTTATCAATAGCAATAACAGCGCAAAAGAGCGCTTATCACAATTATATATATGCGCGGGAAAAAACAGGACAAGGGTACCTGAACTTTATACAGGGGATATCGGAGCGTTTGTAAAACTGAAAAGCACTAAAACCGGTCATACTCTTAATATACCCGGGAATGACTGGAAATATGAGGGAGTTAAATTTCCCGAACCCAAATACCGTACAGCAATAAAAGCTCAGAGCGAAAGTGAAGACGAGAAGCTTGGCGAAGCTCTCAATAAAATTCATCTTGAGGATCCAACCATTATTATCGAGTATTCCAAAGAACTAAAACAGATAATAGTTCATGGCCAGGGAGAGTACCATCTGAATATTATGAAGTGGCATCTCGATAATATTTATAAGATACACACTAATTTCAATGCTCCAAAAATACCTTATCGCGAGACAATTACAAAATCAGCACAGGCCGATTACCGCCACAGGAAACAATCGGGAGGGTCAGGGCAATTTGGTGAAGTTCATATGATCATTGAGCCTTATGAAGAGGGTTCCAAGGAAGCAACCATGCAAAAAATTGGAGGGAAAGAAATAAAGATATCCGTCCGCGATAAAGAGGAGATTGATCTTCCATGGGGAGGCAAACTGGTCTATGTAAACAGTATCGTGGGAGGAGCAATTGATGCCCGCTTTTTACCTGCAATCCTTAAGGGGATTATGGAAAAGATGGAGATCGGACCTCTGACAGGATCGTATGCCCGCGATATAAGAGTTTACGTGTATGATGGTAAGATGCACCCTGTTGATTCGAACGAAATTTCATTCAGGCTTGCCGGCCGTAATGCCTTCAGCCAGGCATTTAAAAATGCCGGTCCTAAAATTATGGAGCCGGTTTATGATGTGGAAATAATGGTTCCTTCAGACCGTATGGGAGATGTTATCAGCGATCTTCAGGGTCGTCGCGGTATGGTTCTTGGTATGGCTACCGAGAAGAGGTTTGAGGTTATTAAAGCAAAAGTTCCTCTTGCAGAGATGAACAAATATTCAACAGCTTTGAGTTCAGTAACCGGTGGCCGCGCGATGTATTCAATGAAGTTCGCGGAATATGCCCAGGTGCCCGGAGATGTACAGGAAGCTGTAATTAAAGCCTACTCTGAGGAGGAGGAAGAAGAATAGAGAATCTGTTAAATATCAAATTGGATTTTTACATTAAACCATTCCTTATAATGTGCTGATGAGAGAATTATCGCTTGATAAAAGTAAGATAAAAGTTCTTTTACTTGAAGGGATTCATGAGAATGCTATCCGGTTCTTCAGGGAAAACGGCTATAGCGATATTGAATGTCTTAATGAAGCTTTATCCGGTAATGAGCTGGAAAAAAAGTTACAGAATACTCATATAATAGGGATAAGAAGCCGTACTGAACTTCGCAAAGACCAGCTTCTCAAGGCTTCAAAGCTGCTTGCGGTGGGATGTTTCAGTATTGGTACGAACCAGGTTGATATCCGGGATGCCAAATTGCTGGGCATACCGGTATTTAATGCCCCTTTCTCGAATACGCGCTCAGTGGCAGAACTTGTTATTGCTGAATGTATTATGCTTATGCGTGGCATTCCTGAAAAAAATGCCCTGGCCCATAAGAAAATATGGATGAAATCGCTCAATAACTCAGTGGAAATCAGAGGTAAAACCCTTGGGATTATTGGTTACGGACATATAGGTTCACAGGTTTCCATCCTTGCTGAAAGCCTCGGTATGAATATTTTCTATTTTGACATCGAAAAGAAACTCAGTCTTGGCAATTCAAAGCCCATGGGCAGTTTGAATGAACTGCTAAAGATCTCTGATACAGTAACTATTCATGTCCCTTCAACAGAATTAACGAGGAACATGATCTCAAATGACCAGATTGCGCTCATGAAAAAGGGAGCATGCCTTATCAATGCGTCACGCGGAGATATTATTGATTATAAGGCAGTTGCTGAAGGGCTCAGGTCGAAACACCTGGCCGGGGTTGCTGCTGATGTATTTCCTGAAGAGCCGGCTTCGAATAATGAGCCCTTCGTTAATGATCTGCAGGATTTCAATAATGTTATCCTTACACCGCATATAGCAGGCAGTACGCTGGAAGCGCAAGCCAATATCGGGCTGGAAGTAGCCGAAAAACTCGTGAGATACAGTGATACAGGCTCAACCATAGGTGCTGTAAACTTCGTTGAGCTTGCACTTCAGCCTAACGCCTCCAAACAACGATTTTTACATATACATAAGAATGTTCCCGGTGTTCTGCGCGAATTAAACGACTATTTCTCTTCAAGAGGTATAAATATTTCCGCCGAATACCTTCAGACTGATCCTGACATAGGTTATGTTATTCTTGAAACTGACAGTGAACTTGATTCTTCAGTTCTGCAGGACCTGAAGAATATCCCTTACACGATACGGGTAAGGATTTTGTATTGAGAGAGGGTGTCTTAAAAGATTAAATTTACCCCCCATCCCCCCAAGTGGGGCTTTTAAAATATCTGTAAATCAATAAGTCCCCCCCGGGGGATTTAGGGGTAAAAATAAATAGATGGATTTTGAGACAACCTCTTCAAAAAATACAAAATAAGTCTTTAAACCATTTTCAGTATATCCCATACAAAAGCCCTGATGCCTACTTCTTCATTGACTGCATCAATCCTCTTTACAACATCGAGTACTTTATCAACCAAGTTATCATCTACTACTGTAAGGACACTTTTATTAATTTCAGGCCAGGCATGGGTTCCCAGGTGAGGGACACCGGTGTTACTTCCCCTTCCCTGGACATTTTCCCAGAGCGAAAAACCTTTGATTTCCAGTTTATCCAGCAGGTATTCTACCTTTTCGGTATGAGCCTGGTTATATATTATCATTATTGCTTTCATAATCAGTCTTTTAAATGATTAACTTATTTTGTATTACCATTATTGCCATTCATGAAATCAAATTCGGAATAAACAGCCAGGTTCTTATTACGTTCTCCATGCTTTGAGAAAATAGCATATACAACAGGAACCAGTACCAGTGTCACCAAAGTGGAGAATATAAGTCCGCCAATAACGGCAATGCCCATCGGGCTCCAGAGTTCTGAACCTGATCCCTTGCTCATTGCAAGAGGCAACATACCAAGGATTGTAGTTGCTGAAGTCATTATAACGGGCCTGAGACGTGAACGGCCTGAAATAGCAATTGCCTCATAAAGTTCGTGGCCTCGTTCGCGCATAAGGTTAATGAAGTCAACAAGCACAATGGCATTCTTGACAACAATACCAATAAGCATCACGGCTCCAATACCTGAAATAACACTAAGAGTGGTGTTTGTTAAAAACAACGCTATTGCAACACCTGAAAAAGCAAACGGTATCGAGAACATGATTATAAAAGGCATCTTCAGCGACTCAAACTGGGATGCCATTATAAGGTAAACCAGGATAAGGCTTATCATCATCAACATAGCAATATCCATGAAAGCATCCATCTGCTCTTTAATTGCACCTGATATCTGAACCATTATTCCTGCCGGCAGGACAGTCTGATCAATAGCTTTCTGAACATCAACCTGAATATCGGTAAGTGACCTCTTAAATGGCGTAAATGATATCCTTACAATACGTTCCTTTCTTTTACGCTCAATACTTGGAGGAGACCAGTATTCTTTTACCCGGGCAATTTCACCGAGCCTTATTACCTGTCCCATCGGGTTTGTAATACCAATGTTTTCAACATCGGTCAGAGTACTACGGGCACTTTTCTTATACCTCACAACTACATCATACTCATCTCCAAACTGTCTGAGCCTTGTTGCAGTCAAACCATCCACCCTGTTCTTGATGGCAGTTGATACCATTGCAGTGTTCAGACCGTTTGCAGCCATCTTATTCTGATCAAAAACAATCTGAAGTTCAGGTTTTGACTTGGCACGGCTTATATTTACATCCTTTGTGCCGGATATCTTCTTTATTTTGGCGGCTAGTTCCTCTGCAACAAGGTTTGTTGCGGAAATATCATAACCATAAACTTCAACATCAACAGTACTTCCTCCAAAGCTTCCCATATTATCGGATGTGCTCAGGGTAAAATTGACTATCTCCGACATTTTGGAAAAATCGGTTCTCAGCTCTTCAACAATATCAAATACAGATTTTTTTCTCTCCTCAATTGGCACAAGACTAAGAGTGTAGGTTATTTTGTGTGAGCCACCTGCACTGAAGATAGAAGCAAATCCTCCCTGATCATCAGCGCCTGTTGATGTCGAAATAATTTTAACCTCCGGATATTTTGCCTTTATAAGGCTGTCGATCCTGTTTGATGTGAGTATTGTCTGGTCAACACGGGTTCCCGTTTGCAGTTCAATTGTTGAAGTAATTCTTGACTCATCTGCCTGCGGGAAGAATTCAGTTTTTATGACAGCGAAAAGACTCATCGAAACAACGAATATAACAACTGCCAGAATTGTAACAAATGTTTTATGGTGAAGGGCCCAGCGTATTGTCTTCTCGTAATAATGATCAAGCCAGTCAAGCCATTTTCTGATACTCCCGTCGTATGTCCAGAAGGAAGCATCTTTTTTGATCCGATACCATTTCAAAATCAAGGCGCTCAGAGTAGGGGTAAGAGTGATAGCCGCGAATACCGATGTCACTATAGTGATCGTCACAATCATACCGAGTTGTTTAAAGAGTACTCCGGTAAGTCCTGTCACAAAGGTTAGCGGGAAGAAGACTGCAACAACTGTCAGTGTGGTTACTATAACGGCAAGCCAGACTTCGTTGGTTGCATAAATTGCCGCTTCCCTTGGACGGCTACCTCTTTCTATATGTTTTGTGATATTCTCAAGAACTACGATGGCATCGTCAACAACCATCCCAATAGCAATGGAGAGCGACGTAAGGGAGATTATGTTTATTGAGGCATCTGTTATAAATAGATAAATAAATGCCACAATCAACGAAATCGGGATCGTAAGGATTACAATAAAGGTTGCCCTCCATCTGCCGAGGAAGAACAAAACTACCAATACTACAAAAATTCCTGCCCACATCAGCGTCTCTGTCAAGTTGCTGATAGATCCCTTGATAAAGGAAGCTGAATCAAAAAGTTTTTCAATTTTTACATCCTGAGGAAGATCCTGCTTAAGAGTGCTGAGAGCTTTGTCAACCTCTTTTGTAACCTTAACTGTATTGCCTCCTGATTGTTTCTGAACATACATGCTCATTCCCCTGGCCCCGTTGATCTTTGTGCTGAGTTTAGATTCACGGATTGTATCGCGGACTTCAGCTATATCTTTCAGATAGACACTATTGCCGTTAAAATTACTGACAACAAGGTTTTTAACAACATCACTTTCAGGAAATTCGCCCTGTATGCGTAATGGATAGTCTGTTTTGCCCATCTCGATAAAACCGGCCGGCATATTCATATTTTCGGCTCTCAGGACATTACCTATCTGTTCAATTGTCAGGTTGTATGCCTCCATTTTCCGGGGATCGACATCAATATATACCTTCCTGCCGGGAACACCGGAAAGAGCAACTGAACCAATACCTTCGATCCTGTTTAACGGGTTAACTATCTTTTCATCCAGTATTTTCTCGAGACCTGCATAGCTTTCATTTGCAGTGATAGCATAGAAAACAATAGGCATCATGCTGGTACTGAACTTGATAATAGTAGGCTTCTCACAATCTTCCGGAAGCACCCTCTCTGTAAAACTGAGTGCGCTCCTTATATCGTTTGATGCTTCATCGAGGTTTGTACCATATTCAAAGTTCATAAAAACAACAGATGCACCATCACTCGAGGTAGAGGTCAGCTCTTTTAGTTTACTCACCGAATTAAGGGCATTTTCAAGCGGTCTGGTAACATTCGACTCAATGTCGGATGCACTTGCACCCGGATATGTTGTGATAACCACAACAAAAGGCAATTCCATTTCAGGATAAAGATCCACCGGCAATTGCATCAGCGAATAGAGGCCCATAACCATCAGACCGACAAATATCAGTATGGTTGTTACGGGTCTTTTTACGGAAGCGCTATATATACTCATTTTATTTATATGTAAAATTCAGAATACTACTTAACTATCTCTATTTTGTCACCATTGATGAGCCTGGCCTGACCTTCAGTTACAAGCATATCTCCTTCTTTAATACCGGCAGAAATGATCTCAAGCTGGTCATCAAACCTCTTGCCTATTATCACTTCTATACGGTCAGCAATATTGGTTTTCTCAACAAATACAAACCTTATATTTGTGCCTTCCTGAACCATAACGGTATTAGCCGGCACTACAAAAGTTTCAACCTCTCCAAGATCCATAGAAACCCTTACAAACATCCCCGGTTTGAGAAGATCGTTTCTGTTTGGAAGTTCAACTTCAGTATTAAATGACCTGGTGGCAGAGCTGACAGTTGGTGCGATACGAAAGATAGTGCCAGTAAAAGTCTCCCCTTTATAAACATCAGCTGTAATGGAAGCTTTCATTCCTTTTTTAATCAAGGGATAATATTGCTCTGAGATACTTACATTTACCTTAAGTGGATTAACCTGCATAACAGTAACAACAGCCGATCTTCCCGACTGGGTTGTTGGAGCGCCTGAATATATTTCACCGTTCTCGAAATATTTCCCTGTAACAACACCATTGAATGGAGCTATGAGTAACGAATTTTCTTTCATGAAGTCAACATTGGTTTTTGTGACATCATACTGTGTCTTCATCTGGTCGTACTGCTGTTGCTTGGCGCTTCCTGTTTTAAGAAGAGTGTCAATCCTGTTGAGATCTTTCTCCAGATTGGTTAATTGCAGTTGCAGCTGGTATAACTGTGTACGGTCCATCAGGAAAAGTTTTTCACCCTTAATTACCTTATCGCCTACTTCAACATAGATTTTTTCTATTCTTCCGGGAGTTGCGGGGGCCATATTCACCTCCTCGAATGGAAGGACAGTGGCCGTATAGTCGATAGTCCTTGATATCCTGGTTTTTGACAAAGCCATCACTTTCACCGGGATAGAGGCTTTTTCAGTTATAATAACCGGGCTGACTGCAGCAGATGTTGCCTTTTTTTCTTTTGATGAACAGGCTGAAATTAAAAGCCCGAATATCAGTAACGCTAAAATTGATTTGAAGTATTTCATTATTATCTCTTTTTATTTTTGTTTCTATATTTCTACTTATTTCTATTCTTCCTATATGTTATTCAATAATTTATCTAACGCGAGCTTTGTCTGAAGGAGGTTCATTAATGCTGATATATAGTTATTTTCAGCCTGAAGGTAAAGTGAATTAGACTGTGTAAGTTCAAGACTTGAAGCCATGCCCTGCCTGAATTTATTCTCCATGCTGGCATAGACCCTTTTAGCTACATCAATATTATCTTTCTGGCTGTTATAATTAAGATTCGCGTTAACCAGGTTATATCTGAGCTGCTTCTCCTGGAGCAGGAGTTGCTCTGTAACCATCTCTTTTGTTGTTCTGGCTTTTTCGAGGTTTATCTGTGCTTTTTTTATCTGACTGTATTTTTGTCCGCTGCCAAATATCGGAATAGAAAGTTGTAGCCCTGTCATTGAATTCTGGAACCATTCCTGACCGGAAACTTTATCACCCATACCGTTAACGCCATAACTATAAAAACCGGCTAAAGTGGGCAATACTGAGGCTTTCTGTGATTTAAAAGCCAGAGATGACATCTGTTCCTGGCCCTCAATCAAACGATAATTCACATTCTGTTTATGATCAAACTGCTGAGATAAGAGCGCTTCAATATTTATTCCTGAGGTCAGACTCTCAAGCGTCTCACTTAGAACTATCCCTGTACCGGCTGATACCCCAAGCTGAAATCTTAAAAGATTGTAATTCAGTTCAATAGTGCGCTGCATGGAGCTTCGGGTATTTTCTACCATCGTAACATTTGATATCATCTGATCGACATCTGTCGATTCGGCCATTCCCGCTGAATACATTGCCTTTGTTGACTTAAGCGTTTCATTCAGGTTGGCAATATTCCCGTCAAGTATCTGAAGGGATTTTTCCGAAACAAGTATGAGGAAATAAGCAAGACTTACAGACTCCTTCGTGTCGAGTTCTGACTTTGCAAGATTCTCATTACTAAGCCTGTTTGCAAGTTTGGTGGTCTCAATGCCAATAAATAAAGGGGCATTGAACAGCAACAGGCTTGCCTGAATGGTTGCGCCTGAATTAAACTGCGAACCAAATGTAACCGGGACTTTTTCACCCGGCTTTCCAAAAAAGTCGCCAGGTAAAAGGGTTGTCATCAGTTTAAGGTTATCAATAAATGATCCGGATGCAGATACCTGAGGTAACGCATTTGAAATAGTCTCCCAGAGAGCAATTTTAGATGCCTCAACATCCATTCTTGAGGAGATCACCAACTTATTATTCTGAATGGCATAATCCTGCGCCTCTTTCAGAGAAAATTTCAACTCACCACTTTTCTCCTGCGCCGGTATTATTCCACCGGTTAAGAAGATAAGCAGTAACACTGTCAGAAATTGCTTGTTTTTCATTTTTAAATTATTATCTGATTTTCTAAATGTGATTTATTATTTGTACTGTTAAAACCCTGCTTCAAGTTTGTTGATCAATTCAACCCCTTCAACTGCAGATATACCTCTCAGGTAACTGATGAATGTGTTTTTTACCACTTCGCGCCTCGAAAACTGGTCAAATGGATATAAATCCTGATCCATAATTGATCTGACCATTGAATATAAGCAACGATTTGCCAGGTCCGGATTTATCTCTTCTCTGAAGAGTTCTTCCTTAATCCCTCTTTCAATCAATTGAATATTATTACTATAGTCAGGCATTTCGCATTTATCGGCTTTATTCATCAAAACTTCATGGTGATATTTCTTTATATCAGCCTGAAAAGCAGGGCTCATTTCCTGAAAATGATTCATGCTGATTTCCAGAAGTTTAAATATTGCCACTATTGCATTTTCCGAATCATTTAATACCCTGTTTACTAATTTCTTTTGCATCTCCGTCATCCACTTCAACACCCCAATCAGTAACTCATCTTTATCTGAAAAAACTTCATAGATGGTCCTCTTCGACATGCCCAAATGGTTCGCGAGAGAATCCATCGTAACCGATTTTATCCCATAAGTTCTGAATAGCTCTGCCGCTCCTTCAATTATTCTGTTCCTGTTATCCATGCATAAAAAATAATCTGTGCAAAAATATAAAAACTTTTTTAGTTTACAAAGTTTTATTAGTTTAATTTCAGATAAATTCTGTAAATGAAGGAAATCTGCCGGTGAATGGAGAAGAAGGATGGGGGGAATAGGAGACTTGGAGACTTGGAGAGGGGGAGACTTGGAGAGGGGGAGACTTGGAGAGGGGAAGACTTGGAGAGGGGAAGATGAAGATGCTGATTGAAAAAATAATTGTATCTTGCAGTGGTACCATTGTGCCATTGCGCCATTAATTTATTGTACCAATTATTAATCATAACGTATGAAACACGATCCTGATTTACGTATTATTGAGCTGGGTTTATTATTGCCACCGGCGCCAAAACCTGCAGGAGTATATAAACCTGTCCTGATTGTTGATAAATTCCTTTATGTTTCCGGCCAGGCGCCCATCAGATCTAATGGTACCCTGATGACAGGGAAACTGGGTGCAGATCTTGATAAAGAAGAAGGTAAGCTTGCAGCAAGACAGGTTGGCCTTACAATGCTTTCGACAATCCTGACTCATTTCGGTGAATTAAAAAAGATCAAACGACTGGTAAAAGTTCTGGGTATGGTTAATTGTACACCCATCTTTGACCAGCAGCCGGCTGTCATAAACGGATTCAGTGAGCTTATGGCTGATGTTTTCGGTAAAGAAAACGGGGTCGGTGTAAGAAGTGCTGTAGGGATGATCCTTCCTTC
>JBAXXU010000007.1:0-67998 GCA_037127735.1 Bacteroidota bacterium | reverse complement strand
CCCTGAACCCTGAACCCTGAGCCCTGAACCCTGAACCCTGAACCCTGAACCCTGAGCCCTGAACCCTGAACCCTGAACCCTGAACCCTGAACCCTGAACCCTGAACCCTGAGCTCTGTGCCCTGATGCCGGGTTGTTGGTTAGCCCCCCATTTGGGGGGTGCGGGGGGGGTAAAACTACTTCTTCTTCGCGGAGATACCGGTAAATTGTTGATCTGGTTATATTTTTATTTCAGCCAACATTTTTACGTACAAAGAGAGTTAACCCTGTAAAATTATATCACTGTCAATATTAAGTTTTTTGTGCAATGCACGGGCAATCTCAATTGTAATATCCCTCTTGCCATTCAGGTATTCGCTAATCCGTGATGTACTTGTTTCAAGTATTTCAGCTAAATCCTTCTGTTTGAGCTTCATTTCAAACATACGTAATTCAATCACCTCCCTCAATGAGGGTGTTCCAATTGGATAATGTTCTAACTCGTAATTCTCAACGATTTCTGAAACCCTTTTAAGCTCAATCGAATTAAGGTCATAAATTGGTGTATTGTCATCAACGAGAGGCAAATGTTTTTCTAATTTTGCCTCGGCTTCTTTATATTGTTTTTCATTTATGTGTGTCATATTTTGTCAATATTTTTAAGTTTATTATATTCTTTATGATTTCCAACCCATCTAAGATATATTGTTTTAAAACTAAAGGCTATCCTGGCAACAACCCGGTAATGATTCCTTTTCACATTAAATACAAACCTTGAGTTACCAACCGAATCGATGGAATTAAACGTTTTCTTTATATCAGAGAAATCATCCCAATCGGACTTACTGACCCTTTTATACCAATCCTGTAATGCTACTCTTGAATTTGGGTCTTTCTCAAAGAACTCCCTTAGTTTTTTAAATGAAATTATGCGCATAAATCATCACTATCGTATTGCAAATATAGCAATATAATTCGATATATATAATTTAATTACACAATATGTAATTAAATTATATTCATTTCAGACCTGTTTTGAACCCTTTAATAGCTACTTTATCCCCGCGGAGACACTGGTATATTGTTAATCTGCTTATATTTAACTTAACCTCAATAAAATTAATTGAATTTTTTTGTTTATAAAGCGTAACAGCTATAGTACTTTTTCTTTATTGTATGAAGTTTTTGGGAAGTCAGAAGTCGGAAGCCTTTTCCCTGCGCCCTGCGCCCTGAACCCTGAACCCTGAACCCTGAACCCTGAACCTGAAACCATTACAACTTAACGAGATAATGGTTAAAACAAATCGGAATGAGATCCTGTATTCGTAAATAGTAAAATTAATTCTGTATCATTTTGCTTCCAAACTAATAACCAATCTGGCAGTAAATGACATTCCCAACAATCGGCATAATTGCCTGTAAGTTTATGTGGTTTATAAATTATTGGCAGATTGCCGTTTAACCGTAATATTTCAATTGCCTTTTCTAATATTGAGATATCTAAACCGCGCCTTTTACAGCGTTTAAAATCCTTTTTAAATCTTGTAGTGTATCCAATTCTATACATTACTTCGAACATTGACCTACTAAATCTTTTGCATCTTTTGCATAATGTACCCTACCCTCTTTAATATCCAATAATGATTCATCTAAACCATTTGGCTTTATGGTAACAACTTCCTTTAATGATTTTAAAAGTGATAATACACCTTTACCTGCCATTGTTCTTTCATTTATTGTTATTGTATATGTTGCCATAATCTCACGTTTTAATTTTCACCCTTTAAAGATGCTAAAATGACCAAAAGTAAGCTATGGTCAACAAAAGCAAAACATCGCGGAGAATAACCATTATGCAAAAGTAGGTAATAGTTTACCGATTGAAAATATTTATCTAAATTAAATTTCATTAGGCCAACGGGGTGAAATGCCGGGTGCCGGGTTGATTATGAACCATAACGACATAACGATATGCTGATAGCGAAGGCCTTATTCCCCGGCTAATTATCCATGAAGCATCGTACCGATAAACCAACTTGTTTACCGGTGTAGCTCCTGTAACTATGACTGTCACCGTAGCGCAGATCGATAGACCAGGCATCTGTTGCCGAGAACTCGGTTGAGGACCACCAGTAACCGCCGTAGCCCATGCTTCCGAATGCCCCATTGTTGCTGCGGTAGCCACCCGGGAGAGCCGTAAAACCACTTTCGTTAGTCGCCTCGGTATTTGGACTGTTCCAATAGGTTGTGCCTATTTCTTTCATTTTGCCGCCGGCAAGGCTGAGACCTCCAAGATATGTCACTAATTCTTCCCATTCGGCATCACTTGGCACATGCCAGCCTGTTGGACAAAGCTTCCCGGTATTTACCGCGGACCAGTTGTATAAGGCTCCATAGGTAGTAGTATTGTACCAGCAATAAGCAGGAGTTATCAGTTGCCCCCATGCGCTTCTTGATGGTTCCAGCGGGATGGAAGTACCATCATTGTACTTCGTGGTTTTCAGGTTTTCGGCAAAAAAAGTCTGGGCGCCCAGGGTAATGGTATTATAAACACCTCCATCAACATCAACAATCTGCCCTGCTTTAAATGTTTTAAAGCTTAACTCATCCCCATAATGAGTTCCTAAAGAATCGGTTGAATAAGCTCGCACATAATACATTGTATTCGCATGCAATCCTCTCATCTTACTTGTAAATGAGCCGGTTCCTGAACCATCAGCAGACTTACTATCCAAAATCGTTGGATTCCGGAGTGTACTCCAGCATACTCCCCTGCCTGTAATTGTTGATCCTCCTCCGTCTGATATCTTACCGCCACTAACAGAACCTGAAGTGGTAATTGAACTGACCGGGTCGGTTAATATAGCAGCAACACCATTTACGGAAGTAATTGTTACCGTTGTCAAAACAGGAACTTCGCCCTGGCTTATTGCTTTCTGTGTCAAAACAGGAACTTCTGCCTGGTTTATTGTTTTCTGTGTCAAAACAGGAACTTCAGCCTTACCGGTTGTTTTCTGTGTCAAAACAGGAACTTCACCCTTACCGGTTGTTTTCTGTGTCAGATCAGGAACTTCAGCCTTACCGGTTGTTTTCTGTGTCAGATCAGGAACTACACTCTTGCCGGTAGTAAATAGTACCTGATTGCCATAACTTGTACCGGCGCTATTTGTAGCATAGGCTCTTACTAAATATATGGTATTTGGGGTAAGTCCGGTAATCAGGCTGATAAAAGGGCCTGATCCAACACTATCAACTGTCTTATTGTTCGCGACAGTCGGGCTGGCCGATGTATTCCAGCAGACGCCTCTTGAAACTACGGGCGCTCCGCCATTGCTTGTTATATCGCCTCCTGAAGCAGCTGTTTCAGACAAAATTTCAGTCACAGCTTGTGTTTTCAGAACCGGTAGCGCCGGCTTTTCTTTATTACAAAAGCGAATTAATAAGATGAATACGATTAACAGTACTACGGCTGAAACTCCATATAAATATTTCTTTTGAAAATAATTTGTTTTTACAATGACAGGAGGCAATATTATGGGTGGTTTCTTTTGTGCTTTTTTCCTTACTTTGCCCACAGGCTTGGTCGCGCTTTTAGTAGAAGGTGGTCGTGCCATATTTTTACATTTATTTAGACCTTTAAAAGTAGAATATTTATCAATTTTATCAAACTATTGTTCAATAAATATTTTATTCGTGTGTTACCGGAATTTTATTTATGAAGTTTTTGCCGCTTATGATCGATTCCCACTTACTGCTTTGGGCGCAGAGCGGAGGGCGGAGGGCGCAGAGCTCAGAGCGCAGGGCAAAATCAAGATAAAAGGGAAAAGACAAAAGTGAATGCAAGAAGATAAGGAGAAGAAAAACCGCAAAACATCTAAGAGTGATAGGAAAAGTTATAGCCAATCAACCCTTCAATATTCATATTCAGGCTAAATGATGATGGCATAAGTTTAGAATTAAATATTTTCAGGTGGTATGATTCCTAATTGTTTACAGATATTCTTACACAACCTGTTATCAATTTCTTTATGCCGTGGAACGGATGTATGCATTTCGTTAGTTGTATTTATCCAAATGGAATGGCTTCCTCCTTCTCTCAGTAATATACACGAATTCTGATTTAAATGTCTTTTGAAATCTAAACGTTTCATACAGCAAATGTCACTTTTCGCTTTATGGCTTTTCGTTTAAGATATTCCCTTTTCAGTTGTTCTTTTTGTACTTGTAATAGCAATTTAAGAGCATCCTTTAAATTATTTTCCAATTCTTCTATAGTTTTTCCCTGCGATAGTGCAGCAGGATACTCAACTATCTGACCAACATAATAGCCATTCTCTCCCTCTTCAACCATCAATGTTAATTCCATCTTGTTCATAGCTAAGCGTTTTAAAAGATTACTTACAAATATAAGATTATTTAAAGGGAATATGATTTTTGGAAGATTTTTTTACTGTTATAGCGTTTTGCGTTTTGCGTTTTTACTTTTGTCGCTAACGCTTCGATGGGTGTCTTCGCGGAGTTTACTCGATAGTTTTCACGGGAAAACCTGGTGTTATCTGAGTACACAAGCTTTAAGGAAGACAAATTGATATCGTAATGACTTAAAGTAATGCTATTTGGTCGTTATAATATAAAATGTCAGTGTAACAAATAATCAAATGGTATGAACCCCAGAGCTGGCTCTGGACTCAAAAAACGGTGGAAGCACCGGTGAACCGATCCGGCAGTTGGCGGAGAGCCCGGCGCAGCCAATTAAACCTAACCTTCGCGTCCGCCTACTTATAGATTAAGGGATAACTTTCAGGGGTGATAATTGAAGAGAGTTCTAAATCGACATCCAGCTTTTTCCAAAATAAGTGTTGCCCATTAAGTAAATGAACTTCACAGAGATCATCGATGGTTGCTTTTGTAAACCATGGAAAATTTAAATAAGACAGAAAATACTCATTTTCGTTCAAAAGGATCCAAAAACCATGAGCAGAAATATTCGTAACCTCAACTGTTAAAGTGCTTAACCCATGCATCGGTGATTTCATTTTAATGTATTAGTATAATGTTTCTTATGGCATTCAATTGTTTTTCAGTGAAGCCGGTATTCTGAGCTAATTCGACTTCTGGTTCAACCCAGAATTTTGCCTCCCCATCTTGAGATGAAACATGGATATGAACTCTTTTTTCTTCTCTTGAACCGAGCATGTTTAACAAAAAACACTAACCTGCCTGAACAAAATCAACATGCGAGCTCCATCCGACCTATTAAAAATAATTTTGCACGGATGAAAAAAAGAATAATCGATATCCTTTATATTTCAAAACTGTTGGACTCATTTACAAATATAAATAAAGGTGAGAAACTTTTATATAAAACACTCGAAAATTCTACGTTTACGAACTCGGCGCAGCCAATTAAACCTAACCTTCGCATCGGCAGTCCGCAGGGCGGAGGGCTCAGAGTAGAAGAAACTGCGCTCTGCGACGTGTTGATAATACCACACCATTTTGCAACCTGTAATACGTCTTACGATCCCGGCTTTTCACTTTTCACTCAGTAAGTTGTTGGTGCTGTAAAAATAACTTCCCGTGCAGCATGGCGAGAATAAAAAAGTAGCGCGTTAATATTTCTAATATCAACACCTTCTTTCCCCTTTTGATTGTATATTTGCATTATAAACAAATATAATTTAAGGTCGGATGAAAACATTTTCGATAACAATACAAGACGATAAAGAAAACATCTTCGTTGAATTAATGAAAAGTGTTTCGTTTGTCAAAAAAATTGAAGCTGTTTCCGATACCAACGAAATTCCTCAATGGCATAAAGCTATTCTTGACCAAAGATTGGAAAATAAAAGCGAAGATTACCTTAATTGGGATGAGGTACAAAAAGAAATAAATACCAAATATGGCTTATAAAATAAGTATTAATCCCACTGCAAGGATTGATATTATTCAGGCTATTGATTGGTACAATGAGCAACAACCGAATTTGGGATTTCGTTTTTACAAATATACTCGGACAACACTCAAAAACATACAAAAGAATCCTTTAGGATATGCCGTTCGATATAAAACTATCCGTACAGCAATCATAAATAAATTCCCTTACATGATTCACTATAGCGTTGAACAACAAACCGAAACCATTAAAGTTCTTGCTATAATCTGCACATATCGCAATCCCGGATCATGGTTTGAAAAGACAAAAAAGAGGTAGGTCTTCGATTTGAAGGAGCTTTTTGGTCTAAGAGTTCAGCGTTCAGCGTATCGCGTTTCGCGTTTCGCATTTTGCATTTTGCATTTTTACTTTTTTCTTGTGACTTTTGTCTTTTGTCTTTTGTCTTTTGTCTTTTGTCTTTTGTCTTTTGTCTTTTGTCTTAAACAGTTTAAATCCTATGACAATAAAACATCAGCCGGGATTCCTAATTCATTATGAAACAACCTGGCAAGATGAAGCGTAAGTGGTTTGCGTTTATTCAAAATAGCCGATACATATCCTTTAGAACCTACTTTACCCACAAAATATTTGTTTTTAAGCCCTAAATCAACCATTTTATTTTTTATGGCATCAATGGGATCTGGTTTTGGAACAGGATAGTGCTGATCTTCATATTGTTTAATTAATAACAGCACAACCTTTAGCTTTTCTCCTTCAGCTGTTTCCGGTGATATTCTCTTATCAAACATTTCATCAGCCCAGGTAAGGTATTGCTGATATTCTTTTTTAGATACTATGATTTTTAAATTCATGATTTCTTCTTTTTAAAATTTGTACTTGTCACATCTACTTCATCATACTCTGCATGAGTGCCAAACCACTTTATCTGTATGGCCCTGAATTGAAATACAATCCTCACCACCAATCTGTACTTGTTTCCCATTATATTAAATACCACCCTGTCGTCGGCAACCAGGCTTGCAGTGCCATATACCATTTTCAGCTTGTTAAAGTTTTTAAAGTCGCTTTGAACCATCTCATGATACCACTCTTGCAATCCCGGCGCTGCCAAAGGATATGTTTTACAATAATCCAATAATGTTTTTCGGGCAATAATATTAAACATCCGACAAAAGTAGATAATAGTTTGCTAATAGAAAACAATTATTCCGGATTTATTTAATAAAGATTTTTTTACGTGGTGAAAATTCTTTATTGTCTGAAGTGTCTTTATAGTCTGTTAAGCCGGTCTTAACCTGAGAAACTGAAATTCGTTACCGGGGGCCGGGTGCCTGGGGGTAAAAGGCCGGGTGAAGGGGGCCGTGAGATGATCAGGGTTACTATAATAAATAATATTTCATCTACATTAAGTAATTAGAATAAATGTATTTCATAACATATAGTCGTATGAATAAATGTTATTAATAATGTTAAACACCAAACTATTTTTTTTACCTTCGCGGAAAATAATAACGCAATGGAACGATTTCAATTTCAAAAACTGACTAATTGGAAAAACTCAAAAGACCGTAAACCATTGATATCTATAAGAACCTCCATGTCTGATTATAGAAGAGATGATTGGTTAACAAATTTGCCACTTTATGCCGTTGAAAATTATTGGAAATAGCAAAAATCACCAACAACTATAATGTGGTGCCGGGTTCTGGGTTCTGGGTGCGAGGCTGCGGGTTATTGTCAAAGATTTTCGATCAGGACACGTTACTATTTATTACTATTCCGTATTTTAATATTTCATTTACAACAGGGTTGCTCTGATTAAAGTCCCCAATCATAAAAGGATGGGGCTCTATTCTTAAATCAATTGTCCTGCGAAGTTTCATTAAATCTATTTGGGTATCAATAATATCAACTACATTATTAATTATTATCGCTATATCTATATCACTATCATCATGATTGGTACCTTTTGCAAAAGAACCAAACAATATTGCCTGTCTGATATTATATTTTGTGCTTATTGAATCAATATAATCCCCTGCTATTCTTAGAGCTTCTCCTTTATCCATGATTGTAGAATTTTAACTTTATCAATCCATTCCGTTGTGAACTCTAAAGTACATTTTCTGTAAAATGCCTCTTTATAGCTATCGTATCTTGCATTAATATTGAAAGTTGAAATTGTATCCAGCCAATCTAATTGCTCTTCAGAAAATAACAATCCGGAAAGTTTTGCTAATTTGGTTAAGTCATGCGTAAAAGGAGCATGATCTGAAATTCGTTTTACAACGGAAGCTTTTAATAATCGTTCAACAACAGCATGACCAATAAATAATGACCAATGATAATCTTTTGAATCATAAAGATGAACCATTGTAATAAGATCCTTATCAGATGTACTAATCCAATGATTATAAATTTTATCTATATCAACATTATCAGTCATATCCTGATTTTCACCAAAGGTTAATCAATTTTTTGAATATATATAACAATCAATGTTGCCCAGCTTGAGGCAATTGTTCCAAACCGCCGACTTAATAGTACAAAATTACCAAAATATAATGAACTGTAAAATAAAAGTTAAGTATCAAACAACATGAAGCCGCGATTGAAGCAGAGGTTTTCATCATCACATCATCACTTTTGTCTTAAACCGTTATGGCGTTATGGGGTTCGGGTGCGGTTGAGACTTTCCAACCTTTTTCTATGATCTAAAACACCATCGTCCTGACATGCACATGTTTTAGTCCCTTCAGTTCCTTTTCAAGAAGAAGACGCTGCTTTTCATCTCCCTTTAATTCGAGAATGATCAGCCCTGCCGGTTCGCCAAAGAAGAGCTCATTAACACCGAGACGGGTACGGATATTACAGCCATAAGCCGTTAGGATTTTCTGAACTAAAACAATTACATCGTGGTTTCTTTCAACAAGAATACCAAGTATTTCCACATTGCCATTAACTGTCTTTAAATTCAGGGTTTCCTTTTCAGAAGGAAAGGACATCCCGCGGATCTCAATACCCCCAATCCCTTCCAGCGCTGATGAAAGTCTATCTGTATCAGCCGGATCGCCATTAAGATGAAGAATGATATATGCCTCACGGCTGCAGACTGAATCAGTCACTTCATGAAAACCCAGTCGGGTAGTTATTACGGTAGCATGCCGCGACAATATCTCCTGTGTTAGACCGGCTTCTTTTATCCTGTCGATAATTTTAATACCAAGTACTTTTATCATGATGCTTATAGATTGAATAATTTGTTTTATAACATAAAATAAGGCTACAGGCCTCTGGCTACGGGCTACAGGCTGGGGATTTCGGATTTCGGATTTCGGATTTGAAACTGTCGCCTGACGCCTTACGCCTGTCGCCTCAAAAATAAAGGTCTCTCTCCCCCGCCTTAATCCTTTCTATCTTTTCCCTGGTACTTACGGCAACTTCAGATTCGAGCTTTTCCAGGTTCTTCACAATTACCTTCCAGCCCTTATTAACAGTCTCTCCCTGGCCATAGTCGCAGATATATTCTGCAAGGGTAAGTATTGCATTGGGTGTGCAGAATCTTTTAATGAAACCCGGTACTGAAAATTCCATGAAGTGTTCGCCGGTGCGTCCCATCCTGTAGCAAGATGTGCAAAATGATGGCAAATAATTGTCCGTGAGCAGCTCATCAATTACTTCAGCCAGCGAACGGGGATCGCTAATTTTAAACTGCTCGCGGTTAAGGTTCTGTTCTTCATTTTTTGAATCTGAATAAGAACCAAGCTCAAGTTTTGTTCCACCATCTATCTGTGATACACCAAATTGCAATACTTCCCGGCGTACATCGGGAGTCTCACGTGCAGTGAGGATCAATCCGGTGTATGGAACAGCAAGACGAAGGATAGCAACAAGTTTTTTAAAATCATCATCGCTTGTCTCGAATTTCTTATCGAGGTTCAGACTTACAGCATCTTTTATCCTCGGAAAAGATATAGTATGTGGGCCTACATTATAACATGCTTCAAGATGATTTGTATGACGAACAAGTCCCAGTACCTCAAACCTCCAGTCGTACAGTCCGAACAGGGCTCCGATTCCGACATCATCAATTCCGGCTTCCTGTGCTCTGTCGAGCGATGTCAGTCGCCATTCAAAGTCTTTCTTTTTCCCACCCAGGTGGTACCATTTATATGCCTCCGGGTGGTATGTTTCCTGAAAGACCTGGTAGGTGCCAATCCCTGACTCGCCAACAATTCTGAAACCTTCAATGTCGAGTGGTGCGGCATTGATATTTACTCTTCTGATTTCGCCATGGCCCTTTTTGACGCCATACACCAACTTAACTGTATGGGCTATATATTCAGGTGAGTAATCGGGGTGTTCGCCATATACAAGGATCAGCCTTTTTTGTCCGTTATCCTCCAGTGCCTCCACCTCGCTTATGATCTCATTGTCGCTCAATGTTTTCCTTACAGCATCGGCATTTGAAGTCCTGAAACCGCAATATTTGCAGTTATTTATACACCTGTTTCCTACATAGAGCGGGGCAAAAAGCACTATCCGGTTACCATAAACTCTCTGTTTCAGTTCGCGGGCCCCCTGTTTGATCTCATCAGCCAGGTCGGTACCGACAACATTCACGAGAACTGCAGTCTCCTCCATCGTGAGCCTTTGTTTATCGAGCGATTTTGCAATGACATCCCTCACCCTCTGTTTGTCGGGCTTTGTATTGTTGATAAGTCCCCAAATCTCTTCAGGATCAATGAATGGCTTCATCCGTTGATCGGGGATGGTCAGTTTTTCAGGAGTAAACCTCATGAATTATAAAATTAAATTAGTTTAAAAAAGTTGCTCCATTTCTCCCTATTCCCCCTTCTTCATATTTGCTTCTTGTCAGTAAATAAGTTCTGTTATCTCCTCTTTTGCATAGTTAATTTTACCCGCGTATTTACTATCTGACAGATTAACAGCGCCATGTATTTTCTTATGAAAAAAAAGGGTAATATTCTGGTCGGCAGGAATGTTCAGGTTGTCAAAAATATTTAAAAGAACTTCAGGTTTATCTTCGGGTTTATTGTGAATTATTGCCATTCCTTTTGAATAAAGAAGTCCGCTTTCAACAGAGACTGCATAAATCCCCTGTGAAGGAAGAAGCTTACACTCTTCTGTCAAAGGAATTTTTAACATTGTGGGCAGGCCAACTGCCTCATCGGAGGAATATTTTTCAGGCTTTCCCATAACAATATAATAATGATCGAGGTAGGCATTTGCACGTTGAATATAACCCTCGCTTATTGCCTGGCGTATTTTTGTCGAACTTACTGTTTCGTGCTGAACCTCTTGTTCCGGTATCTCTTCGGCTTCAAAATCATATATTCCCTGCCACTTCCAGAGTTGTTTATAATCGCCTTCTTTATTGAATCCGAAATGATGGTTAAACCCAACAACAACAACTTTTGCATGCAACATTCCATGAAGAAAGTCTCTGACAAACTGTTCGCTTGTCACTTTTGAGAACTCACTCGTGAATTCTATGATGATAAGGTTATTAAGGCCGGCCTTTTCGAGGAGTTCCAGTTTTTCTTCCTGTGAATTAATCAGTTTCAGATCTTTTCCGGCTGTTTCAGGGTAAAGTACTTTCCGGGGATGCGGATCGAAGGTGATGAGAACCGATTCACCGTCGCACTTTTCTGCAAGCATCTTAAGACGGTTAAGTATGGTTTTATGCCCGATATGAACCCCATCGAACGATCCGGTTGTCACGACAGGATTTCTTATACCCTTTGCATCTTCAAAGCTTCTGAATATCTTCATGTTGCAACAAGGACGCTAAATTTTATTCTCTTTAACAAAATATGCAACTTTTTCAATAGAGGTGATCATATCATATTCTTCGAGATAGACACCTGAAGGGACGTTTAAAGGGATAGTCGTAAAATTGAGAATACCCTTTATCCCGAAGCGGACAGTCTCCTCAGCAATCTCCCTCGCGAAATCCGGTGAAACAGTAAGTATCGCTATCCGGATATCAAGCTCTTTGATCATCCTTTCGATATCAATGTAAGGATAACATTTCACCCCCGAAATAACCTTATTGACTTTCTGCGGATCATTATCAAATGATGCCACAAGGTTAAGTTTTGACCGTTTCCCTTTGAAATATCCTGCCAGGGCTCTTCCCAGGTTTCCAATCCCGATTATGGCAACATTCATGCTCTCTTCAGAATCAATGATCTTCCCGATAATATCAATCAGCTCCCTCACATCGTATCCCTTTCTGAGAACGCTGGAATAGCCGATCAGCATGAGGTCGCGTCTGACCTGCACTGCTGTAATATGAAGACGGGCAGCCAGATCGTGAGAAAATATGAAGTTTCTTTTTTCGTTAAGACATTCGAGAAGCGTCCTTCTGTACTCGCTTAGCCTTTCTACAGTTTTTCCGGGTAATTTAGTCATGATTTTTCAGGGGGTGGTTATTGCTTTTTTTGGTAATCTGATTGTAAATACTGTTCCTACATCGGGTGTGCTATCAACATTTATAGTTCCATGGTAAAGTTCAACAACTTTCTTAACAATTGACAGGCCAAGTCCGCTTCCTGATATATTTCTTGTTTTTTCGTTCTTTATCCTTACAAACTCGGCAAACAAATTTTCCGTGTCATTTTTTGTTATGCCTATCCCTGTATCGGAAAAGATAAGAATTGCTTCGCTATCGGAACTATTGATAGTAATTTCTGCTTTCCCCCCTATTTTATTATATTTGACTGCATTCGAGATGAGATTATTAAAAACGATTTCCATATCATCAGGATCAGCCATTATAATTGCATCGGATCTAACATCCAGGTTTATACTGACATCCATTTGGATAGCATAGGGCTGGACTGTAACTATTGCCTCGGAGGCTACTTCTGCAAGGTTGACCTCCTGTATCTTTTCCTCTTTTCTTTCTAGCCGTATTTTTGTAAAATCAAGAAGATCCATAATAAGGCTCCTCATACCTTGTATGCGTTGAAGCGATCTTTCTATTGGTGTTGTATAATCCTCAATCCTGTCTCCCGCCTGTTTTTCCTGCATCATCCTGAGATACCCTTCCAGTACATTCAGCGGAGCTTTCAATTCATGTGAAAGGACAGAAAGAAACTGGTACCGTATCTTCTTTCCCTCCTGCTTCATTTTATGAGTTATCCTTTTAAGATACTGCTGTTTAGTGATATTTTCAATGCTCGATTTAAGTTCCTGGGGGGTAAATGGTTTCGGGATAAAATCGATGGCTCCATCGCGGGTGGCCCTTATTGCCACGTCGAGTGAGGCATAAGATGTGATCATCGCGACAACAATATCATAATTTCTCTTCCTGATATATTCCAGAACATCAACTCCCTGTATTCCGGGTAGCTTATTATCGAGTAAAAGGATATCCGGCATACTGCTTTCAATGATCGCGATACCGTCTTCGCCTGTTCCGGCTTCAGTAACTTCAAATGTATAATCCTCATCCATAAAAGGATATGTTACATGAAAGTTATTCAGTATCCGTGAAACACCTGAACGTATCCCTGGTTCATCATCAATAACAAGTACTTTTAAAACAGCCATTTTAAAGTTTTAACAGTTTCATAACCTCCTGGTCAAGCTGCTCGGGCCTGATACCTTTTTCAAGATATCTGTCGGCTCTGATCCACGACTTTTCCTGTTCTGAATCAATACTAAAAGACAATCCTGTTTCGTGCGATACTGCAGTTGCCAGAATTACAGGTACATCAGGATATTTTCTTTTCATCTTGTAACATAATATAAATCCACTGTCGTCGCTCTCCATCATCAGGTCGAATATTGCGAGGTGAGGTTTGAAACGGGCAATTACCGATTCTGCCTCTGCCTGGCTCTCTACTGCCACAGTCTTGTAACCTGCCTTCCCGAGATTAAATACTGTCTGAAAAAGATAATCCGGATCATCATCAGCAACAAGTATGGTAATATCACTTTTCTTCATCTTTCCACAAATTTCTAAAATTTCTTTAACCTGAATTATTCACAAATATACTTAAAGCGCTCTTTTTCTTTGTGTTACTTTGTGATGTACTTTGTGTACCTTCGTGGTAAAAAAATATTAAACACTAAGTCGCACAAAGGGTTACACAAAGGGTTACACAAAGGCTCACAAAGTTTATAAATAAAAGAAGTTAAATCAAACAGTAAATATGATATATATTATCTGGTGTTAATTTATTAACATTGGTGCTGGGTTATGCTCACTGCTTACTTTTGTCTTTTTACTTTTATCTTTTGTCTTCAACTCTCCCATTCCCTCTCTCTCCCCTTCTCCCACTCTATTCCTTTCTTCTTGGTAACATAATCTTAAAACTTGTCCCTGTCGGCCCTTTGGCCAAATCGTTGTTTGACTCAGCAATAATCTGTCCCTTATGCATTTTAACTACGCCATACGCGGTAGCGAGCCCCAGTCCGGTTCCTTTTCCAATGCTTTTAGTGGTAAAGAATGGTTCGAAAATCTTAGCCCTGTCTTCTTCCTTAATACCTGTCCCTGTGTCACTTATCGTAATAATAACATCACCGAGAGTATCTTCAAGCTTAATATCTATGGCTCCCCCATCCGGCATAGCGTCAATAGCGTTCTTCACGAGGTTGGTAAGAACCTGCATCATCTGTTCCGCATCTAGCATTGCCTCCGGATTGGTTGTCAGATCAGATATACTGATTTTTATCTCTTCAGGAATTATAAGACTTTCAAGACTATGATTAACAAGTTCCTTTATACTTACCGGTTGATGGTTAACCTGGTTTTTCCTTGCAAAATTGAGCAAGCCGGCAACAATTTTCTTGCATCTGCCTGCCTGTTCGACTATAAGTTTAAGATCTTCCCTGACAGGATCGCCCTCGGATGATTCTTCCAGAAGAATGTTGCTGTACATTATTACAACTCCAAGGGGATTATTCAATTCATGGGCAATACCGGCTGAAAGCTGGCCCATGTGAGCAAGCTTTTCCGATTGTTTGAGAGCCTGCTTCATCGAGGATAGTTTCTCGTTTGACAATGCAAGATCATTTACTGATTTATGCAGTTTTTCAATAGTATATGGCAGACACATCTCCACTTCGGCAAGGCCCTTCTTTATTGCTATTGCATGCTCCACGCAACTTTCGTAACCGCAGGCGCCACAGTCGAGCTGGTCCTTCTTCGTCTTCTTGCCCATCTTACTCAGTTCATCAGATACATCATTTTCGTCGAGCAATTCAATCCTGTGATCTTCAGGTTTATGACGAAACGATAAGTCGAGTTCAGCATATTCATCGAATGATCTTTGCCAGCTGTCAGAATCGATATTCTGCATCTTACTGTTGGCATAAGAGCTTACGAGCGAGCGTCTGTTATACTGCTTCCCGCTTTTCGATAATCCCGGCCCCATGATGCAGCCTTCGCAACATAGCAGTTCCATGTGCTGGTTTTTTATCAGTCCTGCTTCAAATTCCTTCAGTGCTCCCTGAAAATCAATCCTGCCTTCAGCCGCGATTATATTTCCGGTAATAGCGTTATCGCTGATTTTAGCGGTCTGAAGCAATCCGCGTGCAACAGGGAATATGGCGCCTCTTCCGCCAACAGGCTGGTCAAAATCAACCGGTATACTGTTCTCCGGGGCGATACCTCTTTCAGCAAACATATCCCTCAATTCCGTGAATGTTATTGCCTCGTCTATTTCAGCGCTTTCAGCTTTCTTCGCGACACACGGGCCTATGAAAACAATACTTGTATCCTTGCCGTATTTTTCACGAATAACCCTGCTCATTGCCACCATGGGAGAAACTATGGGAGCCAGATTTGCGACAAGAGCCGGGTGAAAGAATTTTATGTAATTAACTATTGAAGGACAATCAGATGAGATATAAAAATCTTTATCTTCCGAAACAAGTTTTTTATATTTGTCAGCAACAAGGTCAGCGCCAAAAGCAACCTCTGCAACATATTCAAATCCAAGTGACTTTATCATTCCGGTAAGAACGTGGTGATCGGGTATATCAGAGAATTCTGCCGGAAAGCTCGGAGCAATAATAGCAGCAACTTTCGAATCGTTTTCGAGAAGTTTCGCCACCCTGTCGGTTGTGTTCAGAAAGACCTTGGCGCCCTGGCTGCATACTTTTGTACAGTTACCGCAGGCAATGCACCTTTCATCAATCACCTCAGCCTGACCACCAACAATACGGATTGCTTTGGCAGGACATTCCCTGACGCAGGTGTAGCATGTGCGGCAAAGTTCTTTTATTGTGTAAACCAACATATTAAATCAGTTTTTACAAATTTGCAAAACATTTTCAGCAACTCTTACCCCTGATTTTCGATCACAACAATACATTTCTCTTTTCAAAATGAGTATAGAATATCTTCTTATCTGCAATATCACTATTCTCCTTTAATAATTTTTCATTGAGATTAATCAGGGCAGGTGATTTGCAGGGCAGATTTATTGCTTCAGTTTCATCGGCATGATATATAAGTTTCGATCTGCTTTTTATCTCATCCTTTGAAGCGCTGAAAGAGAGTCCGGCTCCATGCACACACCCCCCCGGGCAAGCCATCACCTCAATAAGGTCAAATTTCTTGCCGGCGGCAATTGATGTTCTCAACTTTTCGAGACCGGTAAGGCCATCCACAACTGCAACATTTACCTCAATTTCGTCTATCTGAAATGACGCTTCCCTGAAAGATCCTCCTGAACGCAATTTTTTAAAAAGCTGTTTTTCAGCCTCTTTCTTAAGTTTTTGAAAATGGAACGATCGTATCACCCCTTCAGCCAATCCCCCAGATACTTCAGCAAGTACTGCAACGGAGCTTCTCCCTGTTAAAGGTTCATCGGCCGGCTCATGGTCAATATTTGTAACATCAATGCCATATAACCTTATGAGCCGTGCCAGTTCCCTGACAGTCAGAACAGAATCAACATCGCTGATCCCCTTCCGCATCATTCCATCGCGGCGGGCTTCAAATTTCATTGCTATACAGGGAGTTACAGAAACTGAAAAAATCTCTTCCGGTTTTACGCGCAGCTGGCCGGCAACGAGTGTTTTAATCAATACGCCTGTAATCTGTTGAGGCGATTTAACGGTTGACAGCCGGGGAATAACCGAAGGCATGAACTGTTCGGCGTATTTAACCCATGCCGGGCAAGCAGAAATATATAATGGAGTATCGTTTTTACTTTCAATTTTTACAGATAGCTGACCGGTGATCTCAGATATACAAACATCAGTTCCCGTACCTGTTGTAAACACCTTATCAAATCCAATTTTACGAAGAACGGCATTTAGTACCTTATCAACTTCCCTGTTATACCTCATGCCCAGTTCTTCAGCTATCCCGACAGTTACCAGTGGAGAGTACTGAATTATTTTTACAATATCCGGTTTATTGAGGTAATCCTGGACTTCAGTTATATTATGTTTTTCGTGAAGGGCTCCTGTTGGACATACCAGTACGCACTGGCCGCAATGTACACAGCTCGAGAAGTTGAAATCCCTGTCCATAGCTGCCCCGACGTGAGTCTCTCTTCCTTTATTAATAAAATCGAGTGAGGTTGCTGTTATTACCTCTTCGCAGACTCTTACACATCGTCCGCAAAGGATGCATTTCGAGAGTTCCCTTACAATTGCAGGGCTCGACTGGTCGAGGCGCGGTTTTATTTTTTTCCCGCGTATACGGCGTTCTCTTATATTAAGTTCTTCCGAAAGGCGCTGCAGTTCACAGTTGAGGTTCCGGTCGCAATAAAGACAATCATCGGGATGGTTTGAAAGAAGCAGTTCCACGATTGTTTTTCTTGCCATTATAACTCTCGGGGAATGGGTTTTTATTTTCATCCATTCTTCAACAGGCTGCGAGCAGGCTGTAACCAGACGGTCGCGGCCTTCCACTTCAACAACACACATCCTGCAGGCGCCGGTGGGAGTAAACTCTTTCATCCTGCAGAGGGTAGGAATAATAATCCCGTTACGGTTAAGGGCCGAAAGGATTGTTTCGCCCTTTTCAGCTTTGATCTTCTTATTATTTACCTGTATTGTAAAAACCATATTGGTTATTTAACAGTTATTGCACTGAATTTACAAATATCAAAACAGATACCACAGCCGATACATTTCTCCTCAACAATAAAAAATGGCTGAAGGCGGGTTCCATAAATCGCGTTCACCGGACATTTGCCTGCACATGCAGTACATCCGGTACATTTATCCACGTCAATTGAGAATGACCTTAATCCCCTGCAGATATTGGCACGGCATTTCCTGTCGAATATATGTTCTTCAAACTCATCCCTGAAGTTCTTTAGTGCGCTTATAAAAGGGTTTGGAGCTGCCTGGCCAAGGCCGCAAAGGGAGGTGTCTTTCATCACCGATGCAATTGTTTCGAGTTGCATTACCCCTTTAAACCGTTCAAGGGTTGTTCCCGACTCCTCATTCAAAGGTTTTCTTATCACGCTCTCAAGTATCTCGAGCATCCTGCCTGTACCTTCGCGACATGGAATACATTTGCCACAACTCTCATTACGGATAAATTCCATATAATATCTCACGAGGTCAACCATACAGGTGTTCTCATCAATTATCACGAATCCTCCGGCGCCCATTCCTATCCCTTTTTCTTTGAGATCGTCATAATCTATTGCAATATCGAGGTTTTCGCTGGTAATAAAAGAGCCTGAAGCTCCGCCCAGCTGTATGGCTTTAAACTCTTTTCCCTCACGTATGCCATCGGCAATATCTTCCAGTATTGTCCTTATGGTTGTTCCCATTTCAACCTCCACCACGCCCGACATGCGCCCTTTTCCTGCCACAGCGAAAATTTTAGTGCCGGGGCTGTTTTCTGTTCCAAGCGTTCTGAACCATTCCGGTCCGTTCTGCATTATAAGCGGGACATTCATCAGAGTCTCAACATTGTTAATCACAGTTGGCTTGCCGAATAATCCTGCAGTGGTGGGATAAGGAGGTTTAAGCCTGGGCATTCCTCTTTTTCCTTCGAGAGAGTTTATCAGAGCAGTTTCTTCACCGCATACAAAGGCGCCGGGTTCTTTGCGGATCACAATATCGAGGTTGTATCCGCTTGAAAAAATATTATGTCCGAAAAGGCCATAATCCCTGGCCTTGTTGATTGCTTTCTGAAGTCTGTTTCTTGCATGATCGGAACCCGATCTGATAAATACTATGGCATTTGAAGCGCCTATGGCATACGAAGCTATTGCAATACCTTCAACAAGACGATGGGGGTCGCTTTCAAGAATGGTTCTGTCGGTGAACGCTCCGGGGTCGCTCTCCTTCGCGTTGCATATAAGATATCTTGCATTTGAAGTTGTGTTAAGAGCATGTTTCCATTTTAGTCCTGTCAGATATCCTCCCCCGCTTCTACCTCTCAGACCGCTCCTTTCCACGATATCACATACCTCTTCAAAAGTATAATGTGTGATTGTTTTAATATATGCCCTGTAACCTCCCCGGGCGATGTATTCTTCAATACTTTCCGGGTCGTAACAACCGCAATTGCCGAGTACCACCCTTTTCTGGTTGGCAAAGAAGGGCAACTGATCCATAAAAGGAATTCCCGGCCATAATTCAAATCCTTTCGTTCCGGACTGACCGGCAAGGTCTTCTTCATTAATATCGTTATGAAAAACACCGTTGAGAAGCGGTTCAACCTTCTCCTCTGTAATATTTCTGAAGAACAGTTTGTTTTTGCCGGGTATCTGAATGCAGACCAGAGGTTCAAAATTAGCCGGTCCGGCACACCCGACGCGCACTAATCGCGCTGATGGTTCATTTTCAATAATATATGTATCAATTGCAGAATATGTTTTTTCCGATCCGGCAATAACACTGCTTGTGCCGGATGAGACAAAGATCACAGGTTCATTGGGTTTTTCACGCCTGATTTGCTGTAATACCTTTTCGGTTTCCGGAGGTAAGGCATCGGATTCAGATAACAGGACTTTGTTAATAAGAAATGTCTTCAGATCTTCCATCCGGGTTGCAATATTGAATTAGTCGCTTTCAATAACGTACTTAAGTTTTTTAATAAGTTCAGGCAGTTGTTCAGCCTTAATATGTATCTGAAATTCTTCGTTAACATTTATCAACGGGCCATTATGGCAGCCACCCATACATGATACAATCTCATAGCTGAAATTGCCATCTCTGGTAGTTTGGCCGGGCATTACACCTGTCTCTTCTTTTATTTTATTAATGATAGCCTGCGATCCGTTAAGAAAACATGAAGTGCCATGGCAAATCTTTATCTGAATTTTTCCGCGAGGGATGAACCTGAACCTGTCGTAAAATGTAGCAAGGCCATAGATCTTAGTTGTGCTTAGCCCTAAAAAACTTCCGACCTTTATAATTGCATCTTCAGAAAGATGACCAAGATCTTCCTGTATTTCCTGAAGAAGAGGAATAAGATCCTCCCGTTTCCCCTGTTTGTACTTTTTGAGAATTATGTCAAGATCCTTATCCATCCCTGAAAAAAAATAAAATATTTCAACACAAAGATAATTGATTTTATTGTTAATAAATAAACATTGTTATTTTATTAACAATAAAATTAATAATTTATATTACGTTCAACATATAGCTTATATGCTGTATATCTGCTATTTACAAAATATGATAATATTTACTAAGTAATTCCATTACCGGGTAGAATGAGGAGCAGTCGGATAATACTAAATAATTATGCTACTTTTAGATGAAAAGTGATTGATGCCGGCTCGAAAAAAAATATTACTTTTGATGTTGTTGTTTATTTATGAACAGTAAAAAATGGCTCAAAGAATTGAAATGCAAATTTGTCTCGGCAGTTCCTGTTTTTCAAGAGGTAACAAGGATGTAGTAATGTTCATACGGGAATACCTGAGGAAAAACCATCTCGACGACAAAGTCATTTTCAAAGGAGCGCGTTGCATGGGCAATTGCAGTAATGGCCCGAATCTGAATATTAACGGGATAACAACTGAAGGTGTTACCATCTCAAAAATTGAAGGTATCCTCGAAAAAGAATTTGCCAGATTATAATAAGTAAGTTTAATGTAAAATGACGGACATAAAACCTGTTCTGTTCATAAATGACGATAAATGCAGAAATTCATATTCCTGCGTTCGTGTCTGCCCTGTCAATGCCATAGAGGTTAAGCCTCAGAAGGAGCATCCGTTCATACTTCCTGACAGGTGTATAGGTTGCGGTTTATGCTATGTTGCATGCACCCCTCATGCTATCGGGTTCCGCGACTCGAGGGAAGAAGTGAAGAAATTACTGTCATCAGGCAGGAAAACTGCAGCCCTGATTGAACCGAGTATTGCTTCGGAGTTTGACGACATAACTGATTACAGGAAGTTCGTGGGAATGATCAGGTCGCTGGGATTTGATTATGTTCATGAAGATTCATTCGGAGTTGATCTGATTGCCGCGGCCTATGCAAAGCTTTTCTCAAAAGCAGAAGGCAAGTATTACATAACTGCCAATTGCCCTTCAATTGTTAAGATGGTGGAGAAATTTTATCCGGACCTGGTACCAAACCTTGCCCCATTAGTCTCTCCTATGATTGCTACCGCAATGGTAGTGAAGGAGTTGTACGGGGCTGATGTTGCAACGATTCAGATAGGACCATGCCTCGATGCAAAGGACGAATCGCTGATTTATAGTTCAGGCAAACTGGTTGACGGAGTTCTTACATTTATTGAGTTGAGGCAGCTTTTTGATGAGTTCAATATCCAGGAACGGCTCGTTAAGTTGTCGGATTTTGATCCTCCTTATGGCAACTGGGGCGCCCTCTACCCTCTTCCGGCCGGGATAATACAGGCAGGAGGAATTAAGCGCGACATGGTTTCGAGCAGTGTTATAACTGCTTCAGGAAAGGAGGAAATCCTTGAAGCAATAAATGATTTCGATAAATACATTGATACAATAAAACACCATTTCAACTTGTTTTTCTGTCACGGATGCCTGTTGGGTCCGGCCATGGAGCATCACAATGAACGGTTCAGAAGAAGGGCCCTGGTACGGAAGTATGCAGAAAAAAGGGTTGAAAAAATTGATAAAGTACTCTGGCAAAAAAGTATGGAAAAATGGTCGAAACTCGATTTTTCCAGAACCTTTTCCCCTGACGATCAGAGAATCCCGGAACCTCCTGAAGAGGCAATAAATGAGGTACTTAAAATCGTGGGTAAAAATAATCCTGATGAAGAATTAAACTGTGGCGCTTGTGGATACCTTTCGTGCCGCGATTTTGCATCAACTGTTGCAAAAGGGCTTGCAGTTCCTGAAATGTGCCATACCTTCAACCTGCGTAACAAACAGGAGTACATTGAAACACTCAGGCAGACAAACAGGAAGCTGGCTGAAACAAAAAAAGCCCTCAAGGAATCAGAAGAGCTTGCCCGCAGGGAAAAGGAGATAGCACAAAGCGCTTCTGATATGATGAATAACATGCTCGAAAAACTCCCGACAGGCGTTGTTATCGTTGATAATTTTCTGAAAATACTCCATTCAAATCAAAGCTTCATAAATATAATCGGGGAAGATGCCAAAGCAATATCAGATGTTATCCCCGGGCTGGCAGGCGCCGATATAAAGACGCTCATCCCATTCAATGTGTATAACATGTTTACATTTGTTATTAAAGAAGACGAACCTGTTGTGAGCAAAGATGTCCATTTTGAAGATAAGATGCTGAATATCTCCATATTTCCAATAAAAAAGAACAAGATGTGCGGAGCAATAATCCGCGACCTGTACTCGCCTGAGGTACAGGGTGAAGAGGTGACAAACAGGGTAAGCGAGGTAATTGATAAAAACCTTGAAATGGTTCAAAAGATCGGGTTTCTGCTTGGGGAAGGCGCTTCTGAAACGGAACAGATGCTCAACTCGATAATAGAGTCGTACAAAACAAAAAAGGTAAGTCAGAATAACAAACTGAAATAATCTTACGTGAACAGGAACTTTTATATTGAGGTAAACAGCCAGCAGAGGAATCATGACGGTGAGAGGATTTCCGGTGATGTCTTCCTTTACCGTTATATTAAAGAAGAAAACAGGGTTATTGCAGTTTTATCTGATGGTATGGGTCACGGTGTGAAAGCAAATATTCTTGCTACCCTCACTGCAACGATGGCCATAAATTTCACCCGCGAACATAAAGAGGTTGACCGTATTGCAGAGATCATAATGAATACCCTTCCTGTATGCAGCGAAAGGAAAATCAGCTATTCCACCTTCACAATAATTGACATAGAGAGCAGTGGCCGGGCCACCATACTTGAATATGACAACCCCTCAACAGTTGTTTTAAGAGGCAATCAGATATTTGATCCCGTTTGGAAAAAAGTTGTGCTTGAAAAAGGCAAACATTCCGGAAAAATTCTCAAAACCTGCACGTTCATGCCTGAAAAAGAAGACAGGATAATCTTTTGCTCTGATGGAGTATCTCAGAGTGGAATGGGCAGTGAAGCATATCCATTCGGATGGGAAAGGGAGAATCTATCTAACTATGCTGCTTCTCTCGTTTCGAGTGAAGCATCAATTTCTGCCATGATGCTTGCAGGAAAGATAGTTACAATGGCTCATAAAAACGACAGTTATAAAGCGAGGGACGATATAAGCTGTGCAACAATATATTTTCGCGAACCGCGCAAACTACTTATCTCTACCGGGCCTCCCTACGAAAAGGAAAAAGACAAAGACCTGGGGGCAAAAGTTTTGGGATACAAAGGAAAAGTAATTCTTTGCGGGGGCACCACGGCAGATATAGTTGCGAGGGAGTTGAACAGGACCATCGTTGATGAACTTATCTTCGAAGATCCGGAGCTGCCTCCCGAAAGTTTTCTTGAAGGAATTGATCTTGTAACTGAGGGGATACTGACTCTGCAGAAGGTAAATGAAATACTGAAAATATATAATAATAGTGTCAGGCTGGGTAAAGGACCAGCCGATAAGATAGTGAGGCTTATTATGGAAAGTGATGAGATTCACTTCATTATCGGTACAAGGATAAACATCGCCCATCAGGATCCCAACCTGCCCGTTGACCTTGAAATAAGACGAACCGTGGTAAAACGGATTGCACGGTTGCTCGAAGAAAAATGGCTTAAGAAAGTGAGTTTTGAATATATCTGACCTCTCTTTACTAATAAAAAAACCTTTCGCCCGGGGCGGAGGGTGAAGGGCGAAGGGCGCGGTAAAAGAGTTTATTCGATAATTGTCATCTCTTTAAGCAGATAACCGGCACCGGCAAACTTGTCGATAATAAAAAGCGCGTATCTTATATCGAGACTGATATTACGGCTCTGATCAGGATTAAATGCAATGTCGCTGGCAACACCTTCCCATGCCCTGTCGAAATTGACACCGATAAGCTGACCATCGGCATTAATAACAGGACTTCCTGAATTTCCGCCTGTTGTATGGTTATCAGCTATAAAACATACAGGAACTTCTCCATCCTGCGGGTAACGGCCATAATCTTTGGTCTTATACAACTGCCGGAGCTTTTCAGGAACATCATAATCGTAGATTGCCGGATTATCTTTTTCAATAATACCTTTCAGAGTTGTATAAGGAGTGAAGTAAACCGCATCTTTTGAAAAATATCCCTTAACTGTTCCATAAGTAAGACGTAGTGTTGAATTGGCATCGGGATAGAAGACCCTCTCTTTATCAAACTCCATCTGTGCCTCCATATAATCCCTGTTAAGTTTCTGAATCTCTGTATTAAGCCTTGTCAGCTCAGGTTTTACATTACCTGCAAGAAATTCCCCGGCGCTTAGTGCAAGTAAGTAAAACGGATCCTTATTAAGCCTGCGTATGGCGGATGTGTTAAATTCTGTTATGAAAGCATTAAACCTGGCTTCATCGGCAAAAATTGTTTTACTAAACAGTTTATCGACTACGGATGAAAAGTTTCCTTTGCATGAATTCTTCAATTTGATATACTCAGGGGCCTGCCATTTCAAATCGATATTATCACCGTATAATGTCATTACTGCAACAAATAGTTTTTTGTCGGTGGCAATATTATAGTTCTCAAAGAAATTTTTACCTGAATTAAGAAGGTTACTTTTTATTTTCTTAATATTTTCTTCTGATTCTTTGTTCTTAACCAGTTCTGCCAGAACCCTTACATTTCTTGAAAAACCAACTGCTTCTGCACCGCTGCCGAAGAATACTTCATTAGTATAACTGTTCACAATATTATATTCATTCAATCCTGCATATAATACCTTATACTGCGGGAGAATGTTCCCGTATTTTGAAAACCGGTCTTTATCTGAATTTATCCACTCTGTAAGACTGTTCTCAAATTCCTGTTTTTTTGCTATTGTTCCCAACTTTTCCAGTCCCTGGCTCTCTCCTATCCATTTCTTCCATGAATTGGCTATACCGGCTTTCTTTGCAGAATACTGAATCCTGATAAGAGGATCAGAATTAATTGCTGCTTCCATAATTTCAATCTTCTTTGTACGGATAACTATCATCTTGGGATTCAGATAGTTTTTAACCATATCGACATGATATGAGGGAACATATTCAGAAGTAGATCCGGGATATCCGAAGACCATTGTAAAATCACCCTCTTTTATACCTTTCAATGAGATCGGGAAATGGTAAAAAGGTTTATATGGAAGGTTATCTTTTGAATATTCAGCCGGTTTGTTGTCTTTACCGGCATAAATTCTGAAGAGGGAAAAATCACCGGTGTGGCGCGGCCATATCCAGTTATCAGTTTCACCACCGAATTTTCCTATAGATGAAGGCGGAGCTCCGACAAGACGGATATCCCTGAATGTTTGGTTCACAAAAATGAAATACTGGTTTCCCATATAAAAAGGACGCACAGTTGCAGTAAAACCGGTTCCGTCTATTGCGCCTGCAATTATTGCAGCTATATTGTCATTAATCACTTTTTCGCGTTCAACTGCTGTCATCTCAGCAGTCACACTTTTAAGTACTCTGTCAGTTACATCCTCCATTCTTTTTAAGAAAGTGACTGTAAGGCCCGGATTAGCCAATTCATCTTCGCGTGACATAGCCCAGAATCCATTCGTAAGATAATCATTTTCAAGAGTTGAATGTTTCTGTATCAGGCCATAACCACAATGATGGTTTGTTATCATAAGTCCATCAGGGGATATAACTTCTCCGGTACAGCCACCGCCAAATTGTACAATTGCATCTTTCATGCAAGCTTTGTTAACGCTGTAAATATCTTCGGCTGAAAGCTTAAAACCCTTCTCCTGCATCAGTTTAATATTGTATTTTTCGATCAGGAGAGGTATCCACATACCTTCATCGGCCCTCGTTGCAGGAGCCAGTAAAATCGTCAATAATAACGTGATTGTCAGTAGCTTGCTTTTCATATCTATTTAATTATTTCTTTTAAATTTTGTCTTCATTAAATCGCTCCCCAACCTTTCCCTTTTATCTTTTGTCTTTTATCTTTTGTCTTTATTCCAGTATGAAGTTCTGAAGTTCCTTATAGAGTCTCTGCACCGGCAAACCAACAACATTGAAATATGATCCTTCAATATGGCTGCAGGCAATTATACCAATCCACTCCTGTATGCCGTAAGCGCCGGCTTTATCGTACGGTTTGTATTTATCAACATAATAGTTTATCTCTTCCCCGGAAAGGGTTTCGAAAGTAACCTTTGTTGAGACGGAAAATATCTTTTCTTTTGAAGTGGAATAGAGGCAGACACCTGTGATAACCTCATGAGTGTTACCGGAAATTTCTTTAAGTATGCGTACTGCATCTTCACAATCAATAGGTTTACCAAGAACTTTACTGTTATGCCAGACAATAGTATCTGCTGTAATAACAATCTCATTATCTGATATTTCGTTTCTGAAAGAGATTGCTTTTTCGTGAGCGACATATTTAACAATATCCTCACCGACAAGGCCTTCCGGATATGTTTCTTTATAATCTTTAATTACAACATCAAATTTCAGACCCAGTTCCCTGAGTAATTGCTGTCTTCGGGGTGAACGCGAAGCAAGGACAATCTTATACTTATTCAGGTTGTCAACAGTCATCATCAGAACAGGTTCCAGGTAAGTATTACTTTTACCACAACAGAGTAAAGGATACCGGTAACCATTACAATTTTCATTATTCTGCTTGCACAATGAAGTTGCTTCCTGTTTTTGCTGATTGCCACCTTATAAATGACATACAGAAGAGGCAAAGCAATAGCAGCAGAAAGGTAAACAAGTGTTATGATATCATTAATAAAAAAATACCATATAATGTAAAGCAAAGCAATAGTAATAATTAAAAGAGTAACAGAAAATACCTTGGCAGGTAGTACCCCGATTACAACAGGAACTGAATTTCTTCCATAGGCAACATCACCTTCAAAATCTTCGATGTCCTTGATTATTTCACGGGTAAGAGTTGTAAGAAAGGCAAAAAGGGCAAATCCGGTTACCCAGTAGAAAATAAAGTTTATGTCAGGAAGGGCTGGAGTATTTAACGTATAATATTTATATAAAGCCGGCCATTCGTAAAAAACAACCAGGAGGGGAACCATAGCTGTCAGTATGGCTACGATTATATTACCAATCAGGAACTGTCTTTTATAGCTTGCTGAATAAAAATAGAGCAAGCCGGAGACGATAAGAAACATAGCTCCCAACCATATATAACCTGCTTTCCATGAAATATAGAAACCGATTGACACGCCTGCGATATTAAAAATGCTGTGCCACATCATTGCCTGGCGTCTCGGAATTTTTGTTCCTACAATAACCTTCCCTTTGTTTATAAGGTCAGTTTTAATATCAAAATAATCATTTATTACATATCCGGCAGCGGTTAAGAAGACAGTGGCAGCAACGAGTAACAGAAAGTCATACCAGGGAAGCTGAAGAACCATCGGAATTTCTTTTCCCGTTCCATTAAGTAATGTTACACCTATTTTGCCGATTAACGGCCCAATTACCGCATATCTCATCAGCCCCATAGTAAAGATCACCATGAGAAGATTTTGCCACCTGATCAGATTAAGAAATGCTTTCATATTTTACCATGTAAATGCATCAGTATCCATCCAGTTGTTATGAAGCCTCAATACCTGTTCAATAACATCTCTTACACAACCATCACCGCCCTTCTTATCGGAAATATAAGCAGCGACCTGTTTAATTTCACTGTCTGCATCGGAAGGGCAGACTGCAACGCCGGCCTTTTTCATCACTTCAAAATCAGGAATATCATCACCCATGAACAGCACGTCGGATTTATCGAGGTTGTGTTTTTTAATAAAAGCATTAAAATGGTCCATTTTTATCCGGCTGTTCAGATAAATATCTCTTACCCCAAGAGACTTAAGCCTCTTTTGATATTCTTTCGCGTTGCTTCCTGAAATAACACCAATATTATATCCCTTTTTAACGGCAAGCTGAATAGCGTAACCATCGCGAAGGTTGACAGTTCTATTTGGTACGCCAAAAACATTCAGGCTGATTGTCTGCAGCGACAATACCCCGTCAATATCAAAAACAAAGGCCTTTACATTTACAAGATCTTCCTTAAAGTTAGCCATTTATCAGCATTTTTTATAGTATTTAATTATTGACTGAGTCATCTCATTGTATATCTTGTATAATTCGGGTGAGAAAGATAGTAATTTCAAATGTGTTTCAATCGTATTCTGATCATTTCGTATTGCAGGTCCGGTCTGAGAGTTTTCCGGCCCGTTATCCATCGCTTTTAAATAAGTTTCAATAATTAATGGCCTGATGACTTCAAAGGGGAAGCCTGCTTTGATGGCTAATTCCTTTCCTGCCGTAAGCATGTGATTTGTAAAATTACAGACAAATACGGCAGCAAGATGAAGGATCCTCCTGTGTTCAGTATCAGTAAAATGAGCCTTAGCGCCAATAGATTCCGTAAGGTTTTTCAGAATATCAGCTGATTGTTTGTCTGATGATTCGAGAAAAAAAGGAAGATCTTTGAAATTGATTTTTCGTTCCACAGAAAATGTTTGCAACGGATAAAAAATACCCTTTTGCAAAATTTGTTCAGGAAAAACATCAAGACCAATACTACCTGCCGTATGAGCAACTAATGTTCCGGGTCTGCATTTTATTTTATCAAGTACGCTTTTCAACCTGTGGTCAGGAACTGCAACTATTACAATATTAGTAGAATCGGAAAACACAAGGTTTTGAGACCACCGGGCTTTGCATAGATCAGCCAGTAAGGCGCCGCTTTTTTCAGATTCGGAAACTATCAAACCGATATTGTGGCCGGCAGAATACATCTCGCTGCATAAAGCTTTGGCCACTCTGCCTGCTCCTGCAAAAGATATATTGTATTGATACATTTCTGAATTTTCTGAAATATACAAAACAAGAATTATTTTTTTCCATATAGATCCACGGTTACATCAGTAACCTGAATCATATATACCTTATAATATGTCTGATATGAATAATTACTTGACTGGTATAGATAATTACATTCCCAGAAAACATGACCCGACACGAGGAGTACATCGCCTGATTTATAGTCATCAAATTTTGGGGCCATTTCACCCGGGTTGCAGAAATTGTATGTAGAATATGGATCAGTTAATGTTGTGAAGGTGATACTTGTCTTTGTCTCATTATAATAAACTGTTGCCTGCGCATTAGTAAGCGTATAAAGGGTATCTCCATCGCAACCGCATTTTGCCTGTTTCTTGCAACCTGAATAGGAGAAAACAGGTGCAATAATTATCAGTACGACCAGGAATTTTCTTATAATATGTCCTCTCATTTCAGATTTATCTTTTGCAGTTAATAGTATTCAACGGACAAAGTAAATTTTTATTTCATGCCTGGGCCGTCGGACCGCCGAAAGTTAATGGCATCGCGGGACCCGATCCTTTCACTTCTTTAATATCCCCATGAACAGACTCATATTTGGCGATATTATCCTGAAGCGCTGCAACAAGTCTTTTCGCGTGTTCAGGAGTAAGTATTATCCTCGACTTTACCTGTGCCTTAGGTATCCCCGGCATTATTCTGATAAAGTCAATTACGAATTCAGATGCTGAATGGGTTATAACTGCAAGGTTCGAATAAGTTCCCTGAGCAACTTCTTCATTCAGCTCAATACTGATCTGTGCGGGGTTCTTGGGTTCTGTCATTGCCGTAAATAATAAGATTTATTTTTTTTGTCTGGGCTCAGTTTCGTGTTCAACGCCAACAAGGCTCTCATACTCCTCGAGGGAACCGACTATTATGCCATTATATTGGCGTTGTCCTGTTCCTGCCGGGATAAGATGCCCGACGATAACATTTTCCTTCAGTCCTTCGAGCCTGTCAACCTTGCCTAATATCGCGGCTTCGTTCAGTACTTTTGTTGTTTCCTGGAAGGAGGCAGCTGAGAAGAAGCTGTTAGTCTGAAGCGCTGCTCTTGTAATACCCTGCAATACCTGGCTTGAAGTTGCAGGAACAGCATCTCTTGCTTCAACAATCTTCAGGTCACGGCGTTTAAGTACAGAATTATCATCTCTGAGTTTACGCGCTGATATGATCATACCTGCCCGAAGGGTTTGAGAATCACCGGCCAGTTCAATCACTTTTTTTCCGTATATCCAATCATTTTCATCCATGAAATCCAGTTTATCAACAACCTGTCTTTCAAGAAATTTTGTATCGCCCGGATCAACAATCTCCACCTTGCGCATCATCTGGCGGACGATGATTTCAAAGTGTTTATCATTTATCTTAACACCCTGAAGGCGATAAACCTCCTGAATCTCATTCACGATATATTCCTGAACCTTCGTGGGTCCTTTAATTGCAAGGATATCGGAAGGAGTTATCGCGCCGTCTGAAAGTGGAATACCTGCCTTTACATAATCATTTTCCTGAACAAGTATCTGCTTTGAGAGAGGTACGAGGTATTTTTTAGTCTCCTCAGTTTTTGATTTGATTGATATTTCCCTGTTACCTCTTTTAATTTTTCCGAATGTTACTTCACCGTCTATTTCCGATACTATTGCCGGGTTAGATGGATTACGTGCTTCAAATAGTTCGGTAACGCGTGGCAGACCACCGGTTATATCGCCCGATTTTCCAACAGCCCGCGGAATTTTAGCAAGCACTTCGCCGGCTTCTACCATCTTATTTGTATCAACAACAAGGTGAGAACCAACAGGAAGGTTATACACCCTGAGCTCCTCTCCTTTTGGGTTTAATATTTTTATTGCCGGGTTCTTTGTTTTGTCTCTGCTCTCAATAATTACTTTCTCTTTAAATCCGGTCTGCTCATCAGACTCTTCACGGAATGTAATACCTTCGATCAGAAAGTCATATCCGATCTTTCCGGTCATTTCAGAAATAATAACGGCATTAAAAGGATCCCATTCACAAATAAGTTTACCTTTTTCAATTTCCTGTCCGGGCTTAATATAAAGTTTCGAGCCATAAGGTATTGTATGTGTTGTAAGGGCGATGCTTGTCTTCTTGTCAATTATTCTTAATTCTGCAAGACGTCCGATAACTATATCAATTTCACCTTTTTCGATATCTTTTTTAGGAACTGTTCTGATCTCCTCTATTTCAGCAATACCACCGTAGCGTGCAACAAGCCTCGATTCGGTAGTAATGTTCGATGCTGTACCGCCAACGTGGAACGTACGGAGTGTCAGCTGAGTACCTGGTTCGCCAATACTTTGAGCAGCTATAACACCAACTGCTTCGCCTTTCTGAACCATGCGTCCGTTAGCGAGGTTACGGCCATAGCATTTTGCACATACTCCTTTTTTTGATTCGCAGGTGAGAACTGAACGTATCTCAACCTGCTCAATCGGAGAATCTTCAATTTTCCTGGCAACGTCTTCAGTAAGTTCCTGTCCTGATTCAACAATCAGTTCGCCGGTAAGCGGGTGGTATATGTTATGAACAGTTGTCCGGCCGAGGACTCTTTCGTACAGTGATTCAACAACTTCCTCATTCTTCTTGATAGCCGTTGCCACCAATCCTCTCAGAGTACCGCAGTCTTCTTCATTAATGATAACATCCTGTGAAACATCAACAAGACGACGTGTGAGATACCCGGCATCGGCTGTTTTCAGAGCTGTATCGGCAAGACCTTTACGCGCTCCGTGTGTAGAAATAAAATATTCAAGAACCGACAATCCCTCTTTAAAGTTTGACAGGATCGGGTTTTCAATGATCTCGGAACCTGATGAGCCTGATTTCTGCGGTTTTGCCATAAGACCCCTCATGCCTGAAAGCTGGCGTATCTGTTCCTTTGACCCCCTTGCGCCTGAATCGAGCATCATATAAACAGAATTGAACCCCTGTTTATCATTCGACAACTGCTTCATCAGTGTTTGTGTAAGCCTTGCATTGACGTGTGTCCAGATATCAATTATCTGATTATACCGTTCGTTATTGGTAATGAATCCCATACTGTAGTTATTCATTACCTCTTCAACCTGCTCATATCCCTCGTTAACGAATATTGTCTTTTCCTCGGGGATGATAACATCATCGAGGTTAAATGACAAACCGCCTCTGAAAGCGGAATAGAATCCGAGGTTTTTAATTGCATCAAGAAAATCAGCAGTTTTTGCTGTCCCTGCCAGTTTGAGAACCCGTCCGATTATATCCCTTAATGATTTTTTTGTTAGTATCTCGTTGATATATCCGACTTCAAAAGGCACATACTGATTGAAAATAACCCTTCCGACAGTGGTTTCAACGAGGTGGTTAACAAACTCGCCATCTTTCCTGTCGTTGACTTTAACTTTAATGTACGCGTGAAGATCAATCTGTCCTTCGTTGTATGCAATATTGACCTCTTCAGGAGAGTAGAATATAAGCCCCTCACCTCTTACCTTTTCGGTCTCGGTATGTTTTCTTCCTTTGGTAATGTAATAAAGACCAAGAACCATGTCCTGTGAAGGAACAGTTATCGGGGCGCCGTTGGCCGGGTTAAGAATATTATGTGAAGCAAGCATCAGCATCTGAGCTTCAAGAACTGCACCGTTGCCAAGAGGAAGGTGAACAGCCATTTGGTCACCATCGAAGTCAGCATTAAAAGCGGTACAGACAAGAGGATGGAGCTGTATAGCTTTCCCTTCGATTAGTTTAGGTTGAAAAGCCTGAATACCAAGCCTGTGAAGTGTAGGTGCACGGTTCAGGAGAACCGGATGTCCTTTAAGTACGTTTTCAAGTATATCCCATACAACAGGATCTTTCCTGTCAACGATTTTCTTTGCCGACTTAACTGTTTTTACTATTCCGCGTTCTATCAGTTTACGTATAATGAATGGCTTAAAAAGTTCAGCAGCCATATCTTTAGGTAAACCACATTCGTGCAATGCGAGTTCAGGGCCAACAACAATCACGGAACGCGCGGAGTAGTCAACTCTTTTACCAAGCAGGTTCTGACGAAACCTTCCCTGTTTGCCTTTCAAGCTATCGCTCAACGATTTAAGTGGGCGGTTAGCATCTGTCTTTACAGCATTTGCTTTACGCGAGTTATCGAAAAGAGAATCAACAGCTTCCTGAAGCATGCGTTTTTCGTTACGCAGTATCACTTCCGGGGCTTTGATCTCAATAAGTCTTTTAAGACGATTGTTTCTTATTATCACCCTCCTGTAAAGATCATTCAGGTCGCTGGTTGCAAATCGTCCGCCATCGAGAGGAACAAGAGGCCTCAATTCAGGAGGAATGACAGGTACAACCTTAATGATCATCCATTCAGGTTTGTTAACATGGCTGGAATCTCTGAAAGCTTCAACAACCTGAAGGCGCTTAAGAGCCTCATTTTTACGTTGTTGAGATGTTTCAGTATTAGCTTTGTCACGAAGAGAATAAGACATATCGTCAAGATTGATACGGCTGAGAAGTTTATAAAGAGCCTCAGCACCCATATCAGCAATAAACTTATCAGGGTGGTTATCCTCGAGGTATTGGTTTTCTTTTGGAAGTGATTCTGTGACCTCGAGATATTCCTCTTCTGTCAGAAAATCGAGATATTTGACACCATCCACTGCTTTCAGGCCAGGGTTGATAACGACATATCTCTCATAATAGATTATAGAATCGAGTTTTTTTGTTGGAAGGCCGAGAAGATACCCTATTTTATTAGGCAGGGAACGGAAATACCAGATGTGAGCAACAGGAACAACAAGAGAAATGTGTCCCATTCTTTCGCGACGAACTTTCTTTTCTGTAACCTCCACACCGCAGCGGTCGCAAACGATTCCTTTATAACGGATTCTTTTGTATTTTCCGCAATGGCACTCGTAATCTTTTACCGGGCCAAAAATCCTTTCGCAGAATAATCCATCGCGTTCAGGTTTATATGTACGGTAATTTATTGTTTCAGGCTTTAGCACTTCACCACTTGAGCGATCAAGTATTTCTTCAGGTGAAGCAAGACCTATGGAGATTTTTGAGTAACTGATCTTTGTTTTGTTGTCTCTTCTGAATGACATATTCTGAATATTTTTTTATTCTAAAACTAAAAATTCAAACCCTTGCTAAATACTTAATCAAGTATTATGCTCAGTCCAAGACCTCTCAGTTCGTGCAAAAGAACATTTAATGATTCGGGAATACCCGGCAAAGGCATAGGTTCGCCTTTCACGATTGCTTCATAAGCTTTGGCGCGGCCAACGACGTCGTCAGATTTAATTGTAAGTATCTCCTGGAGGATATGAGCAGCGCCAAATGCTTCGAGGGCCCAAACTTCCATTTCACCAAAGCGCTGACCTCCAAACTGAGCTTTACCGCCTAACGGTTGTTGTGTAATAAGCGAGTAAGGTCCTATTGAACGGGCATGCATCTTATCGTCAACCATATGGCCAAGTTTAAGCATATAAATAACGCCTACTGTTGCAGGTTGGTCGAATCTTTCGCCTGTGCCACCATCGTAGAGGTAAGTCTTTCCATACTTCGGAAGTTTTGCCTCCTGGGTATATTCATTGATCTGACTAATAGTAGCGCCATCGAAAATCGGTGTTGAGAACCGGAGTCCGAGTTTCTGGCCTGCCCACCCAAGAACAGTTTCATAAATCTGTCCGAGGTTCATCCTCGATGGTACACCGAGTGGGTTAAGTACAATATCAACCGGGGTGCCATCTTCAAGGAAAGGCATATCTTCAGCGCGTACTATCCTTGCAACAATACCTTTGTTACCATGGCGTCCGGCCATTTTATCGCCCACCTTCACTTTTCTTTTCTTGGCAATATAAACTTTTGCAAGACGAACAATACCTGCCGGCAGTTCATCACCGATTGTAATATTGTATTTTCTACGTTTGTAAACGCCGTCAATCTCCTTATGTTTAATGATATAGTTATGAAGAAGCAGCTTGATACTATCATTTTTTTTCTTGTCGGTAGTCCACTTATTGGGATTAACATTCAGAAAATCAACCTCCTGGAGCTGTTTCAGTGTGAACTTACTTCCTTTTGGAATGACATCAACATTCAGATAATCCTTAACACCCTGCGAAGTTTTTCCATTTACAAGAATAAAAAGTTTATCAACAAGCCTTAATTTAAGATCATCTGCGCTTCTGTTGAATTCAGTTTCAATTTTGTCGAGCAATGGTTTTTCCACCGCTTTGGCTTTTCTGTCTTTGATAGCTCTCGTGAACAGTTTTTTATCTATAACGACTCCTTCGAGAGAAGGACCTGCTTTAAGAGAGGCATCTTTTACGTCGCCCGCTTTATCACCGAAGATAGCGCGGAGCAGTTTTTCTTCAGGTGAAGGATCTGATTCACCTTTTGGTGTGATTTTGCCGATAAGTATATCTCCCGGGCGGATATGTGCGCCTATCCTGATAAGACCATTCTCATCGAGGTTTTTAGTAGCTTCCTCGCTCACGTTAGGTATATCAGCTGTAAGTTCCTCAAGGCCGCGTTTTGTATCGCGCACCTCAAGCTGGTATTCATCTATATGCACCGATGTGAAATAATCTTCCTGAACGACTTTCTCAGAGATAACTATTGCATCTTCGAAATTATAACCTTTCCATGGCATAAAAGCCACTTTGAGGTTTCTGCCGAGCGCCAGTTCACCATGTTTGGTACCATAACCTTCTGTAAGCACCTGGCCTTTGGTTACTTTTTCACCTTTTCTGACCACGGGTATAAGGTTGATACATGTATTCTGGTTTGTCTTTTTATATTTTGGAAGAGTATAACGCTTTATGTCGTCATCGAAGCTCACGAACTTCTCCTCATCAGTGCGCGTGTACCTGATAACAATTTCATTTGAATCGACGAATTCGACTACCCCATCGCCTTCCGCGGCATAAAGTATCCTGCTGTCGCTAATCACCTGTGCTTCAAGACCTGTTCCAACTATCGGAGCATCCGGACTAATGAGAGGGACAGCCTGACGCATCATGTTTGATCCCATGAGGGCCCTGTTGGCATCGTCATGTTCAAGGAATGGGATAAGAGAAGCAGCTATTGATGCAATCTGGTTTGGAGCAACATCCATAAGGTCAACCTTGTGGTTTTCTTCAAAAGGATAGTCAGCTTCATATCTGCATTTCACTCTTGCATCAGTAAAAGAGCCATCTTTATTTAGAGGCGCATTTGCCTGTGCTATCATTTTTTCCTCTTCCTCCTCCGCGCTGAGCCACACGACTCCTTCATTGGAGAAGTCAACAGATGAGTGGGGAACTTTGTCATTTACATTAATTTCGCTGCTGTGTATAACGGAACGATAAGGTGTTTCAATAAATCCCAGAGAATTTATTTTAGCATAGACGCAGAGAGATGATATAAGACCGATGTTTGGTCCTTCAGGTGTTTCTATCGGGCAAAGGCGCCCGTAATGGGTATAGTGAACGTCTCTTACCTCAAATCCTGCTCTCTCGCGTGAAAGTCCTCCTGGTCCCAGGGCTGATAAACGACGTTTATGTGTCATTTCAGCAAGCGGGTTGGTCTGATCCATGAACTGCGAAAGGGCGTTTGTTCCGAAGAAAGAGTTTATTACTGATGAAAGGGTTTTTGAATTAATCAGGTCAACCGGTGTAAACACCTCATTATCTCTCACGTTCATTCTTTCGCGAATTGTACGGGCCATACGGGCAAGACCAACTCCAAACTGCGAATATAATTGCTCTCCGACGGTACGAACCCTTCTGTTACTCAGGTGGTCAATATCGTCTATATCGGTCTTTGAGTTAATAAGTTCGATCAGGTATCCGATGATCTTGATGATATCTTCGCGGGTAAGAATTTTAACATTCATTTCGGTATTAAGACCCAGTTTCTTATTAATCCTGTAGCGACCGACCTCGCCAAGGTCATATCTCTTATCGGAGAAGAAGAGTTTGTCTATTACATCGCGAGCTGTTGCTTCATCGGGTGGTTCGGCGTTGCGCAGTTGACGGTAAATATAGATAACTGCCTCTTTTTCAGAGTTACAGGGATCTTTCTGAAGTGTGTTATATATTATCGCAAAATCCGAGAGAGTTGAATCGTCTTTATGCAAAAGAATTGCTTTTGCACCTGAATCAACTATCATATCGACATGCTCCGATTCTATAACCGTTTCCCTGTCGAGGATTACTTCATTTCTTTCTATTGAAACCACCTCACCTGTATCTTCGTCAACAAAGTCTTCGACCCATGTCTTCAGTACCCTGGCAGCCAGTTTACGTCCGGTGAGTTTTTTGATACTTGTTTTCGATACTTTATGTTCTTCGGCAAGGTTAAATATTTCGAGTATCTCTTTGTCGCTCTCGAATCCGATAGCTCGGAGTAGTGTTGTTACCGGCAGTTTTTTCTTTCTGTCGATATATGCATACATAACGTTATTAATGTCAGTAGCAAATTCGATCCAGGAGCCTTTGAATGGAATGATCCTGGCAGAATAGAGTTTAGTTCCGTTCGCGTGTATGCTTTGACCAAAGAAGACTCCCGGTGATCTGTGCAACTGAGAAACCACGACTCTTTCAGCGCCATTAATAACAAATGTAGCGCGGTCTGTCATATACGGTACGGTTCCAAGATATACATCCTGGATAACTGTATCAAAATCCTCATGTTCGGGGTCGGTACAGTAAAGTTTTAGTTTAGCTTTGAGAGGAATGCTGAAAGTCAGACCGCGTTCGATACACTCTTCTATGGTATAACGCGGAGGGTCGATATAATAATCCAGAAATTCAAGAACGAAATTGTTCCTTGTATCAGTTATAGGGAAATTCTCGGTAAAGACCTTGAATAGTCCCTCTTTTTTTCTGTTTTCGGGAGTAGTTCCAAGCTGAAAGAACTCCCCGAAGGATTTCAACTGAATCTCCAGAAAATCAGGGTATTCAAGCTGATTTTTTCTGGAAGCGAAACTTATTCTTTCGGTATTTTTTGAGGACATTTATTAAAAGATTAAGTGAACTTATTATTTAAAGAACAAAAAGGCCTGGTCCCGAAAAATCGGGACCAAACCTATAACCCAGCAATTAGGTATAACTTATTTAAGTTCAACTTCAGCTCCTGCTTCTACTAATTGGTTTTTAATAGCTTCTGCTTCATCTTTGGAAACACCTTCTTTAACCGGAGAAGGAGCAGCATCTACGACTGCTTTTGCTTCTTTCAGTCCGAGTCCGGTGATATCCTTAACAAGTTTAACAATCTGTAATTTCTGACCGCCGGCGGCTTTGAGAATTACGTCGAATTTTGATTTCTCTTCAACAGCCGGGGCATCGCTGCCTGCAGCGGGTCCGGCCATTGCAACTGCTGCAGCAGCAGGTTCAATGCCATACTCATCTTTAAGTATTTTAGCGAGTTCGTTTACCTCTTTTACAGATAAGTTAACCAGTTCTTCTGCAAATTTCTTCAGATCTGCCATTTTTATCGATTTTTAATTTGATTATAGTTTAATTATTCTTCTCTTTTTGATAGTGTTTCGAGGACACCATGAATTATAGTTCCACCTGACTGCAGGGCTCCGATAACATTTTTGGCAGGTGACTGCAAGAGCATAATAATATCACCTATCAGTTCATATTTGGTTTTTACAGATATAAGTGCTTCAAGCAAGTTATCACCAACGTAAACTGATTCCTGAACGTATGCGCCTTTAATTACAGGTTTATCATGTTTTCTACGGAATTCCTTAATAAGTTTAGCAGGAACATTACCCGTTTGAGTAAACATGATGGACGTAGTACCTTTCAGAACCGGATATAGTTCTTCAAAGTTTCCATTAGACTGCTCGAGCGCTCTTTTGAGGAGAGTGTTTTTAACAACCACTAATTTAATATCGTTTTCAAAACACTTTCTTCGCAGGTTGCTTGTATCAGCGGCATTAAGCTGAGCAGTATCAGTCAGATAAAAGTGGCTGTACTCTTTTAATCTCTCAGCAAGGCTGTCTATGATAGCATTTTTTTCTTCCCGTCTCATTTTTCTTTCAAGTTTTAACTTAACTAATTAATCATCAAGACCTTTTGGATCAACCTTAACACCAGGGCTCATTGTGCTTGATATGAATACGCTACGGATGTAGGTACCTTTGGCAGCAGCCGGTTTAAGTTTGTTTACAATAGAGATAAACTCTCTTGCATTCTCGATGATCTTTTGAGGCTCGAATGAGACTTTTCCTATTGAGGCATGAATGATTCCTGTTTTATCAACTTTGAAATCAATCTTACCCTGCTTCACTTCTTTAACAGCCTTACCAATTTCCATAGTAACAGTTCCACTTTTCGGGTTCGGCATCAGTCCGCGTGGACCGAGTATTCGACCTAACTGACCGACCTTTCCCATTACAGATGGCATGGTTATTATAACATCCATATCTGTCCAACCGCCTTTGATCTTTTCGACATAATCGTCAAGACCAACGAAATCGGCTCCGGCTTCTTTTGCTTCAGCCTCCTTATCGGGGGAGCAGAGCACGAGTACACGTGTCTCTTTTCCTGTTCCGTGAGGGAGGGAAACAACACCGCGAACCATCTGATTGGATTTCCTCGGATCTATACCTAACCTTACATCTAAATCGACCGAAGCATCGAACTTTGTTTTAGTTATTTCCTTAACCAAAGCAGAAGCTTCTTTCAACGTATAAAGTTTGTCCTTTTCGATTTTTTCAAGAGCAAACTTTTGGTTTTTGGTAAGTTTAGTCATTTTTTCTCCTAATTAATTATTTTACCGGGAATTCTCCTTTAACGGTGATTCCCATACTTCTGGCTGTACCGGCTACCATTCTCATAGCGGACTCTACTGTAAAGCAGTTCAGGTCCTCCATTTTCTCTTCAGCAATTGTTTTGACCTGGTCCCAGGAAAGTGATGCCACTTTGTCTCTGTTAGGTTCCTGGGAACCTTTCTTCGTTTTGGCAACTTCAAGAAGCTGAACAGCCACCGGTGGTGTTTTGGTAACAAAATCAAATGATTTATCGCCATATACTGTTATTACAACCGGTATTACTTTTCCAGCTTTGTCCTGAGTCCTCGCATTAAATTGCTTACAGAAATCCATGATGTTCACACCTTTCGAGCCTAGTGCCGGCCCTACCGGTGGTGATGGATTGGCTCCTCCGCCACGAATCTGTAACTTGATAATTCCAGCAACTTCTTTTGCCATAATTTTAAATTTGCGTATTTATTGCGAGAGCTTGATAGTTATTCAGGAAGCATTATGAATATTACAACTATCAATATCTTCTGTTAATTCTCTTTTTCTACCTGCATAAAACTGAGCTCAAGGGGAGTTTTTCTTCCAAATATTTTAACCATCACTTTAAGCTTTTTCTTTTCATCATTCACCTCTTCAATTATTCCCGTGAAACTATTGAAAGGTCCATCTATAACTTTAACTGATTCGCCGACAAAGAATGGAACATTCAATTCCTCATCGCTGGCATTCAGCTCGTCAACTTTTCCGAGAATACGGTTTATCTCAGGTTTTCTGAGTGGAACAGGTTCACCATCCTTAGAACCCAGAAATCCAATCACGTTTGGTACGCTTCTCAACATATGTGGTATCTCACCAACAAGGATGGCTTCAATAAGAATATATCCCGGAAAGAATGTTCTCTCCTTGCTGATTTTCTTGCCTGCCCTTATCTGATAAACCTTTTCGGTTGGTATAAGAACTTGTGAGACATAATCATTGAGTTTAAGACGTGCAACTTCGTTATCAATATATTCCTTGACCTTTTTTTCTTTTCCACCGATAGCCCGAAGCACGTACCACTTCTTAATATTCTCACTCATCGGAATCTTCTTCTGGTTAGTATAACAAACTGTAAATGAATTCCATTGCCCTGCTAAATAAGAAATCCATAGCAGCAACAAGAAGAGCGACTATCAGAGTAGCCACCATAACTAAAACAGCGCTGTTCTGAAGTTCGCTCCACGTTGGCCAGGTTACCTTGTGAATGAGTTCTGTGTATGATTCCTTAAAATATCCTTTTATATTCATAGTACTAATAATTTTGCACGGGAGGAGAGACTCGAACTCCCGACACCTGGTTTTGGAGACCAGTGCTCTACCAACTGAGCTACGCCCGTGTGTTACCCCCAGCCCCTAAAGGGGAGCCGGGGGTTATTAAATTTCCTTTATCTCCCCTTCAGGGGATTAAGGGGTATTAGTCTAACAATTCTGTAATCTGACCTGAACCTACTGTACGACCACCTTCACGGATAGCGAAACGTAAACCTACGTTACAAGCTACAGGATAGATAAGAGTTACAGTTAATTCTAAGTTGTCACCCGGCATAACCATTTCAGTTCCTTCAGGTAAAGTGATTTCACCTGTTACATCCAATGTACGGATATAGAACTGTGGACGGTAGCGGTTGTGGAATGGAGTGTGACGTCCACCTTCTTCTTTTTTCAAGATATACGCAGCAGCTTTGAAAGTAGTGTGAGGAGTTACTTTTCCCGGGTGGGTAATAACCATACCACGTTTGATACTTTCTTTGTCGATACCACGAAGCAATAAACCTACGTTATCACCAGCTTGTCCATCATCAAGAATCTTACGGAACATCTCAACACCAGTTACAACTGATTTAAGAGCACTTGAACCTAATCCAATGATTTGAACTTCTTCACCTGTTTTGATTTTACCTGTTTCGATACGACCTGTAGCAACTGTACCACGACCTGTGATAGAGAATACATCTTCAACCGGCATCAAGAAAGGTTTGTCAACAGCGCGTTCTGGCAATAAAATCCAGCTATCAACTGCATCCATCAATTCCATGATTTTATCTTCCCATTCTGGAACTCCGTTTAATCCACCAAGTGCAGAACCCTGAATAACAGGAGTATTGTCACCATCGAAATCATAGAATGAAAGCAATTCGCGCATTTCCATTTCTACTAATTCCAACATTTCCGGATCATCAACCATATCACATTTGTTCATAAATATAACCAAACGAGGTACGTTTACCTGACGGGCTAGAAGGATGTGTTCGCGTGTTTGTGGCATTGGACCATCAGTTGCAGCAACTACAATGATAGCACCGTCCATTTGAGCAGCACCAGTTACCATGTTCTTAACGTAGTCAGCGTGACCCGGACAGTCAACGTGTGCGTAGTGACGGTTAGCTGTTTGGTATTCTACGTGGGCAGTATTAATGGTAATACCACGTTCTTTTTCTTCTGGTGCATTATCGATTGAATCGAATGAACGCATTTCAGAAAGTCCTTTTTTTGCAAGTACCATAGTAATTGCAGCGGTCAAGGTAGTTTTACCGTGGTCAACGTGTCCAATAGTACCTACGTTAACGTGGGGTTTTGACCTGTCAAATTTTTCTTTTGCCATAACTCAAAGATTATTTAATAATTAATTTATATGTTTTATAAAAGCTTACAAAGTTGAGCTGTTGATGAGAATTGAACTCGCGACCTCTTCCTTACCAAGGAAGTGCTCTACCACTGAGCTACAACAGCAATATAAGGAGCGAAATCAGTTTTATCCGACAATAATACTCCTTTTTGAGCGAAAGACGGGACTCAAACCCGCGACCCTCAGCTTGGAAGGCTAATGCTCTATCAACTGAGCTACTCCCGCTTATGATTTTGTTTCTGAAGGTAAAAAAAGTGGGGAGAGCAGGATTCGAACCTACGAAGGCATTCGCCAGCAGATTTACAGTCTGCCCCAGTTGGCCGCTTTGGTATCTCCCCCTTCAAACAGAGTATTACTCTTAAGACACACATTAACAAATCTTTCAAGAGCCGATGAAGGGATTCGAACCCCCGACCTGCAGATTACAAATCAGCTGCTCTGACCAACTGAGCTACATCGGCAATTTAAAGAACGTCCCGCGAGAGCACAATACACCCTCAAAAAACAGTTTGCAAATGTATGAATATAAATTTTATTTATCAAAATAATTTAATATATTTTTGAAAATAGATTTATCAGACTCCTCTCTTCTTCTGTTTGTGCTTGGTAATCTGCTTTTTAAGTGCATCTATTGCTTCATCTGTTGCTTCTTCGAATGTTTTACTCTGTTTCTTTGCAAATAAAGGCCCACCCGGTAACTCCAGCTTAATTTCGCTAATTTTGTTCTCACGTTCCTGATCCTTGTCAAGCCGCAAATAAACCTCGGCATGAACAATATCTTCAGCAAACTGGGTCAGTTTTTCCAGTTTCTGATGAACAAAGTCGATTAGCTTTTTGTCGGCATCGAACCGAACTGAATGAATCTGAATGTTCATAGTAGTACCTCCTTTTTATTTGATTAATATTAAGCCCTTGGATGGGCCTGTTTGTAAACTTTCTTCAGTTTTTCAAATGTATTGTGGGTATATATCTGTGTTGCCGACAAATTTGCATGTCCCAGCAGCTCTTTTATAGAATTCAGATCAGCGCCATGATTGAGCATATGAGTTGCAAAAGTATGCCTCAAAATATGAGGGCTTTTCTTTTCAATCGTTGTAACAATAGAGAGATAGTTATTCACTGTATTATAAACATATTTATCATATAACTTGTTTCCTTTGTCTGTAATAAAAAACCATTCTTCGCTCCCTGTGGTAATAATTTCATTCCTTACTTTATTATACTCTTTCAATCTTTGAATGAATGGTTTTATCAGGGGAATAATCCGTTGCTTATTCCTCTTACCGGTTACTTTTACAGAGCCTTCCGACAGGTCCACATCGATATTCCGAAGACCAATGAGCTCCGATCTCCTCATTCCTGTAAGATAAAGCATCTCAATAATTGTCCGGTCGCGGATCCCTGAAAAATTATCTCCGAAACTATAATTGTCAAGCAATTTATCGAGAGCCTCTTCTTCGACAAAAACCGGTAGGTTCTTTTTTCTTTTTGGCAAAACAATTTTTTCAAGAGGATCACTTTTAACAATTCCCTCTTTCCTTAAATACCGGTAAAATACCCTCAGACATGATATCTTACGGTGAACGCTTACTGTTGAATATTTATTATCGAGCATACTTACAATCCATGCTCTGATGTCGTGCGATGTAACAAGCTCCACCTCAGCCGGAAGATCTTGTGATGATAAAAAGGAATAAAACTGATCCAGATCATTTGTATAACACCGGACAGTATGTGTTGAATACCGCTTCTCGATTTGCAGATATTGTAAGAATGATTCCTTATGGCTCATGAAGGAACCCCCTATCAGTTATGTTAAAAAATATAGAAACAGGAAAAAAAACTATTCTTCGCTTTCCTGCATCTTCTGAACATACATAGCCTTCTTAATTTCTTCTCTCCGGCGTACTGAAGGCTTAACAAAAGCCTGACGTGAACGTAATTCGCGAATCACTCCCGTCTTTTCAAACTTTCTTTTGAACTTTTTTAAAGCTCTTTCAATGTTTTCGCCTTCTTTTAATGGTACAATGATCATAATTAATAATTCAGTTTTAAAACGAGGCGCAAAGTTAGAAATAGAAAAAGTCTTTTCAAAACATTTATGGATTTAAATTAATCATGATGCTCTGTTTTTAAATTATAAGTAAGATAAAAATATCCTTCACAATAGATTTTACAATTAATAAAAGTACAATTTTTTCTGCACTGTTCCAAATTAATATGAATGAACAATTACAATACTATTCGAACTTCAGATAGGGTTGTACTTTAACAGCCTTCTCCTCTGTTAATATTTTATTATCAATCAGATCCGTTATTGATAATATGCTTCCCTTCAGCTCTTTGTACTTAAGGATTGCTGTTACCTCATACTTTTCAAAATATGGAAGACGCGATATCTCCTTATAACCGGCTGAATTAATATCTACTCTGAGCAGGGCTAATGAATCTGCATACACTCTTCCTTTAATAAGATCAAATGTTTCCGGAGACAGACCATAAACCTCTGTTAATTGATTAACAGATGCAAAACCACCAAGCAGTCGCCGGTACTTAATGATGCGCGCAGAAAGTACAGGGCCGATTCCCGGTAGCCTGACAAGTGATGCCGAGTCGCAACTATTAATATCGAGCGTTGGTCGTTGTTGCCGGTAGGATACTATTTTAGCCTTTCGAGGAGTATCAATTGCCACTTCAACGAATGGAATAAGTTTCACAGCCTTAGCCTCATCAATTCCATAAACCTTTCTGATATCTGACGGATTCCTGAATTTTCCACCTTTGGTTCTGTATTTAATTAATGTATTTGCTTCCTTTGAATCAAGTCCAAGCTTAATAAGGGTAGGGTACGAAGCGGTATTGGGGTCAAATGAAAATAGTTGTACAGAAGATTGTATTTCTCCGGTATTTAATCCGGATGACTCTTCAAAAATTGAAATACCGGCGGTTACATCTTCAACAGCAATATTTTTTTCCGGAACACTAAATCTCAGGGCTAATATTATAAAGATTATGAGAAGCAAAATAAATGACGATCTTCTTTCCCTTCGCGTAAAGCCAAACCAGTTTCTTATTGGTTCAATGTTTAACTTCATTTTTACAAATATGCAGTGAGACAACCTGCAATTTTAGGTAATTCTTTTTAATTATCAGCAACAAATTGCTGATTTTTGACTCAGGGATAACTGATACCTTATAAATGTTTTGAAATACTGACAGCAAGGATCTCTAAAATCAGAAATCAGAACGGGTATCCGATTCCCAGAACAATTGAAAAATCATCTCTGAAGTTGTAAGGCCGTCGGGCAAATATCCATTTTGAGCCGCCAACTAATGATGGATCACATGGGTCGCGAAGTTTCATGCCGAGGTCAACCCTCCCGATAACGAATTTAAAGTCGAATCTGAATCCAGTTCCGGTACCTACCGCGATATCTTTATAGAATTTATTAAATTTAAATTGAGATCCGGGTCGTGCATTGTCTTCATGAAAGGTCCAAATATTTCCCGCATCAAGAAAAAGTGCACCTTCGAGAATCCAGAAAAGCTTAAACCTGTACTCCGCGTTTGCTTCTAATTTAATATCAGCTGTCTGATTCAGAAATGTAGCGCTGGTGTCGCGTAAATATGAACCGGGGCCAAGTGACCGTACCTGCCAGGCTCTGATACTATTCGCACCACCGCCAAAATACTGCTTTTCAAAGGGCATTGCTTTTGAATTGCCATAAGGAATTCCCATACCGAAAAAAGCCCTGTAAACAATTGAACTTACATCATTTAAAATATAATTATATCTTAGATCGAAATCTGTTCTCACGTACTGGGCATAAGGTTGGCCCAGAATATTATAGGTACTGTCGGTCTTTTTTGCACCGACAAGATTTCCCGCAAGGGCAAGCATATTGCCTGCCGCTTCGGCATTTATTCTAAGAAACCAGTAATCTCTTGATTTCTTAATTTTCTGGTTACTAAAAATGAATGAATAATTTCCACCAAGGATCATTACATTCTTATAACTATATGCCAGATAAGATGATGAATCGATTTTGGCAGCAAAACCCGGATCTATATATGGCAGTTTAATAAGGTTGAACTGAAGCGGATTAACTATATGTTCCTGGTAGTTTCCTGCTTTCCAGTTATAACCAAATGTCGCGTTTGCCATGGTCCTGGTATAAAATGGCAATGCCTGATAATTATAACTGCCAAGTATTGTAGTTGATGGATTATATTTTTTGATGAACCCTTCTGTTTTAAGAAATGGAAACAGAAATTTAGGAAGTCTGAGACTCGTCTCAAATCCATATTCCTGGGTACTTGACAGACTACTATCAGGTTGTGTATATGCCTCATAAGCTCCTTTCAGCTTCATACTGAATAACTCACCACCATGAAACAGATTTTTATGCTGGTATATCAGGTTCAATGCTCCGCCCAGATTGCCGGCAGAATTAGTTCCTTCCAGTTCAACCTTAAATGACTGTTGACTTAAAAGAGTAAGCTGAATGTTACAATCAAGCAACATTTCTGAATATCTTATGTTTCCCCGTTTATTTAAATCATTATAAGAAATATTGACGAGACGATACACTTTCAGAGCCAAAAGATGTGCCTGGGTTTGCTCGGTATTTGACGCATTATATACAGATCCCGGCTTTAGATATAGAGACTGGATTATAAGATCGTATTTTATATCAGGGGTTCCTTTTGGTGAAATAAAAAAGTAACCTTTGTAGTTGGTGGTATCGAGACTTTTTATGTACGCCTCGCCTCCTTCCAGGGCATCCTTTGGAATAAAATCTGCATAGATATAAATATTCTTTACACGGTAAATTGAATGTTGAATAAGGCTGATCCTTTTATAAGCATCAATCTTTGTTAAATTCTTAACACCATAATAAATATCCACTTGTCTGTTTCCGATTGTACTATCCACCCTGAAATAAATGTTATCGCCTGAAAAATCAAAAAAACCATGATCCCTGACAAAGCGTTCAAACCTTGAACGTTCAGCCTGCAATACATCAACATCGTAAGGTTTTCCCCTTTCTATGAGACAGTTCATGGAATCAAAATAACAGAGTTTTTGAATATTACTATCGGCAACCTCATAAAGCACACTCCGGACAGTATAAGCCGGCAGCAAATTAATATTATAATAAACCTCTGATCTTCTGTTGGCTGTTTCTACTGTATCTTCAACCGAACTGTCAAAATACCCTTTTGATGCAACATACGATTTTATTTGCTCCCTGCTCTTGGCAGTAGCATAGGGATCATAGATAACGGGCTCTTCGCCAATATCTCTTAACCACTTGTGCGGCCACTTCTTTTTATCTATGTTCGAAAGGTCATACAACCCAAGGTAGAACCTTGTGCCAAAAATTTTTTTATTAGGTTTTTGCTTAATGTATGGCAGCAAGTCGCTTTTCGTTATCCCCTCTTTGTTTACAAATACATGGTTATCATTAAGAAGGGTTTCTCCTTCGGGAACATATTTTGTCGGATTACAAGACGAAAATATTAAAACAAAAAACAGCAGGTGGAGAAAATATCTCAAAGAAAAAATAATTCTATTTAATGTTACTTTTTTCAAAATTCGTATGCAAGTGTGTTACGCAAATATATCAATAATAATTCGCGTAACTTTAGGGCTTCGGGTCTAAGTAAAAAAAAATAGTTAATTCTGTCTTCCATGATCAGTAAAAGTAAAGTAAAATTAATAATTGCCCTCCGGAAGAAAAAGGTCAGAGAAGACGAGGGACTATTCGTTATCGAAGGAGATAAACTTGTAAAAGAGTTTCTGATGGCAAAGATCCCTTTAAGGATGCTGATTGCCAATGCGGAATTTCTCAGCTCACTCACGATTGAAATGAAGTGGTTTGCCAATGAGATTGAAGAGGTCAGTAATGAAGAACTTAAACATATAAGCGCTTTAAAAAACCCGCGTAATGCACTTGCTTTGGTTCCTGTACAAAACAAGATTCCGGATACCGGCGAGGTTATCAAGGGTTTAACAGTGGCTCTCGATTGTGTCCAGGATCCGGGAAATCTTGGTACAATAATAAGAGCTGCCGCCTGGTTTGGCATTAAAAACATTGTATGCTCCTCAGACTGTGCAGATGTTTATAATCCAAAAGTAATACAGGCAGGGATGGGCGCTGTTTTACATGTAAATGTTTACTATTCCGACCTTAATAAACTTCTTGCAATGGCAGTTGATAACAAGATCCCTGTATTTGGAACAATGCTGGAAGGAGAATCAATATACAACCATAAACTTGATAACAAAGGAATTATTTTGCTCGGAAATGAATCGAAGGGTATTTCTGAGGAATTGATTCCGTTCATAACTGATAAAATAATGATCCCTAAATTCACCAATGCAAAGGAAGGAATAGATTCACTGAATGTAGGTATGGCGGCCTCGGTGGTTTTTTCTGAGTTTATGAGGAAATCAGGCAGGTTACCTGAATAATAAAATTATATTTGCTTTCAAAAATTACAATATGCCAAAATCAAATTTCAAAGTGTACGGTATCCGTTGGATAATGCTTAGTGTTTATATGCTTATGGCTGCTGTGAATCAACTCTTGTGGATTACATTTGCCCCGATAACGGGAGATGCTACAAAATATTATGGTGTTTCTGACCTTCAGATCGGAATTCTTTCCATGTGTTTTATGATAGTTTATGTTGTCGTGTCAATTCCTGCATCGTGGGCTATCGATAAATATGGAATCCGGATAGGGGTCGGTATTGGAGCTGTATTTACAGGTATTTTTGGTTTACTTCGCGGATTAGCCGGCCCAGATTACAATCTGTTGCTCCTATCACAAATTGGTATTGCGATCGGACAACCTTTCATTCTTAATGCAATTACTAAACTGGCTGCCCGCTGGTTCCCTATCGAGGAACGAGCTACTGCAGCCGGCCTGGGTACACTGTCAATGTATATCGGAATCCTGGCAGGAATGACTCTGACACCGTATCTGACCATTGGATCAGGCATTAGCGGAATGCTTAATATTTATGGTATTATTTCCATTTTAACGGCTATTATCTTCATTGTTTTGATAAAAGAGAGGCCCCTTACACCTCCCTGCCGTCCTGATCAGGAGGAACGCTCTCTGGTTTTTGATGGTTTTAAGCAGACTTTAAGGACGAAAGATTTCATATTACTGATGGTTGTTTTTTTTATTGGCCTTGGGGTTTTTAATGCTGTAACTACCTGGATAGAGGACATTTTGAGACCTCGCGGGTTCTCGGCCACACAGGCTGGGATTACTGGCGGTTTAATGATTGTCGGAGGGATCATCGGAGCTCTTATTATTCCTCTCCTATCCGATCACTACAAAAAAAGAACTCCGTTTATAGTTATCGCGCTGGTCGGCGCCACTATTGGTCTGGCCGGAATCACATTTGCTGCAAACTTCTGGTTACTGCTTGTTTCCGGAATGGTGTTGGGCTTCTTCCTCCTAAGCTCGGGACCAATAGGTTTTCAATACGGAGCCGAAATTACCTACCCGGCTTCTGAAGGTACTTCAAATGGAATGCTCATATTGATGGGTCAGATATCGGGAATAGCATTTATCTTTGGTATGGACAGCCTGAAATCTTCATTAACAGGATCAATGACCAATCCATTGATTATTCTTATCGGGTTAATGGTTCTAAGTATATTAATATCGCTGCGGCTTAAGGAATCAACAATTCTGGTTAAAGAAGAAGATCAATAAAAGACAGTTGTTTTTCAAAAAATTGGTTAATCATTTTGTCAGGCCAACCCTTGCAGACCACCCGTAATGGGATTTCCAACCGGAATTGATGGGCCATTTTACCCTGACATCAATGATTATTTAAAAAAAAACAATATGTTTCGTAAAATCGTTCCTGAAATTAAAAAAGTAAATAGTGAAGTTGAAATTTCAACTCCACTATAAACTCCCCTAACCTAACCAATGAAAAACACTTTTAACCTCTGATTCGCCCTTATTTAATTAAAATACCTTTCTTTATATAAGCGGCAATTCCCTTCCCATACAGGAATAACAGGCAAAAGGAGTGCCAGAAATGGTTAAAAAATAGAAATAAATGATTTCTGCTTCTTAATCATCTGAATATCTGACACTAATAAATTTATTATTTTTTGATAGCAGAAATTACGCGAGTGGCTTTCCGCGAGATTATTATAAATTCATTGAAAAAACCGCACACGTGTGCGAAAATGGGCTTACTATCATGAATTATTTATTGTCAAACCTATAGCCTCGGCCGCCCTCGTTCCATCGACCGCGGAGGATACTATACCCCCGGCATATCCCGAACCTTCTCCACAAGGGTACAAACCGGAAATTCTTATATGATGAAGCTTCTCCGTATCTCTTGGGATCCTTACAGGTGAAGATGTCCGCGATTCAACACCAAGAACAACAGCTTCATTTGTCAGGTAACCGTTCATCACATGTCCGAACAGTCTGATACCATCCCTGAGGCGCCTGCCAATCGCCTTTGGCAGCCAGCTATGAAGAGGAGAAGATGTTACTCCCGGAAAATATGAGACTTTTGGCAGCGAAGCGGAAGCCTCGCCTGAAACAAAATCAGCCAGTCGCTGGGCCGGCGCCCTTTGCGTATGCCCACCGTTTTTCCAGGCTTCCCGTTCAATTTCTTTTTGAAATTCAATTCCGGCCATTACTCCAAAACTACTGTACTTTAAAAGGTCTTCAGGTCTGATCTCAACAACTATTCCCGAATTGGCATAAGGTGAATTTCTTCCTGACGGAGACATCCCGTTAACAACTACCTCTTGCTGTGATGTAGCCGAAGGGACAATAAATCCGCCGGGGCACATACAAAATGAATAGACACCTCTTCCATCAACCTGTTTAGCAAGATTATATGAAGCAGCCGGTAAAAACTCCCCACTTGAATTGCCGTGATATTGAATCTTGTCGATCAGCTCCTGCGGGTGTTCAACCCTCACTCCCATGGCGAATGGTTTCATCTCGAGATCAACACCGCGATTGCGGCATATATCATAAATATCTCTTGCAGAATGGCCGGTTGCAAGAATAACGTACTCAGACTGAAATTTTTCATTACCGGATGTAACAACTCCCCTTATTGAATCTCCATCAATTATAAAATCTGTTACTCTCTTTTCGAGGATGAACTGACCTCCTGCATCAACTATCGTTTTCCTGATATTAGAGATTATACCCGGAAGCTTATCAGTACCAAGGTGAGGATGAGCCTCATACATGATATTTTCGTTGGCGCCATGGAGGCAAAGCAATTCAACCACACGTGTATTATCTCCTCTCTTTTTCGATCGGGTATATAGCTTTCCGTCAGAATAAGTGCCGGCGCCACCTTCACCAAAGCAATAGTTACTGTCAGGATCAACAATCTGCTCCCGGCTAATCCTCGCGATATCTGTTTTACGGGATGATACATCTCTGCCTCTCTCAATTATCACCGGACGTAATCCCAGTTCAATCAGCCTGAGAGCGGCAAAGAGGCCGGCCGGTCCTGCACCGACAATGATGACTTCTCTCCTCAGGGACACATCAACAGGAATAAAAGGGCTGATGGGAGGTGACGCAGAATCATCACCGGAAAAAACTTCAACAGTAAGATTAACGCGGATCTTATTCTTCCTTGCATCAACCGATCGCTTAATGACCCTGATAGATGAAATCTCTCTCTGGTCAGTACCTGTGAGAGATGCAGCAATTTTTTTAATTGCAGCTTCATCTGCTGCAGCTTCAGGATTAAGATTTATCTGAACCTGTTTTATCATTCTTATTCAAAATGAAATGCCAGTACCCATATCTGCGATTTCAACTTTTCAATGGTATTGTAAAATTCAGGATGCCCGGGAGCTGCTTCTTTAACAAGTACATTCCCAATCCCGTTCGACATCTTCAACTCGATAGAAAGCTTAAAATATGTAAGGTAAAAATCCATCCCGGCTCCAAGTTCATAATAAAGATCGGGGCGCTTTAGTCTGATATAGACAGGCTTTTGGTCATCAAATTCTTTCTTCCCGGCAAGGTCATACCTGAAATTTAGCCCCCCGATTACATAGGGTCTGACATTATTCAGTCTGTCTCCCTTATATTTAAGAAGTAGCGGGAACTCGAGAAATGAAGATTCGAGCCTTTGCCTATCGTTATAGATAACCTGGTTTTTGTAATACCTGATAACTCTCTGACCAAAAGAGACACCGGGAAGAAACCTGACATCAAAATATTTCCCTGATTTCAGGTTTGTAACTATTTGAATATTGATCCCGGGATTGAGGATGCTCACTTCAGGATAGAGAGAATCAGAAACCAGAAAAGCCTGTGAAGGAGTAATAGTAAAATCCATCACATTTAACCCCAGGCTGAATCCAAAGTGGAAAAACTTATCATCGTACCATGATTCATTTTTAGGTTTCTGTTTCTGCCCAAATGAAATGACAGAGATCAGCAAAAAGAGAAGTACTAATAAGATATTGATGATTTTTTTCTTCAATTTTCTCCTGAGTTTTTTTTTGATTTAGCGATACAAGATAATAAACTGGTTTGAATTCCGATTATTGCGTTGATAAATTGAAACCGGTATAAATACTTGCCACTCCGCCTGTCAGTTTTATCTGTTGGTTATTAGAAAAGCCTGCCAGTGAAAGTAATTTCAGGAACTCCTCATTATCCGGAAATTTCATGACAGAGTCGGGAAGATAGTTGTAAGCTTCTTTGTCTTTTGAAAAAAGTTTCCCGAAAAACGGAAGGATATTTCTGAAATAGAAATAATAAAACTGTTTGAATGGAAAACCTGATGGTTTAGAGAATTCAAGCACAATGATCATCCCTTCATTACGAATCACTCTCTTCATTTCAGATAAACCTTTCAGCGGATCTGAAAAATTTCTGACACCAAATGCAACCATGGCCACATCAAAGAGGCTGTCTCCAAAGGGTATTTTCTCTGAATCGCCAACAATCAATTCTATGGCACCGGAAAAGCCTCTTTTCTCAATTTTTTCTTTACCGACAGCGAGCATTTTCCGCGATATGTCAATACCGGAAATTTTCGATGGTTTAAGTTTCATTGCAGCAATTGCGAGGTCGCCAGTTCCCGTTGCAACATCAAGAATATGAGGGTTTTTAAAGAACTTCGAGATTATTCTTATTACTTTTTTTCTCCAGAGACGATCAATGCCGAATGACAAAAAATGGTTAAGAAAATCATACCTCCAGGCTATGGAATCGAACATTGATTCAACTGCTGCTTTTTTGTCTTCTTTCCAATCCTGTGGTTGATCTGCCATTTTAAACTAAAACGCAAAGATAATAAGTGTGTGAGATAGATGGTGAGTTCATGCATCAAAAATAAATTCTTATTTTTACCTGAAATAAAAATCAATCTGCAAAATGAATAAAACAATCATGGTAACCGGCGCTACGGCAGGTTTTGGAAAAGCCATTGCTGTACGATTTGCTAAAAACGGATATAACATTATTATAACCGGCAGGAGAAAAGAGAGGCTGGATGAACTCGGGAAAGAACTCTCAGCTTATAGAAACATAAAAATCCTTTCTCTGAATTTCGACGTCAGGAAGAAGGAGGAAGTTGCATCAGTCATCGGAAACCTGCCGGTGGAATGGAAATCAATTGATATTCTGGTAAATAATGCAGGCCTCGCGGTAGGCCTCTCCCGTATTGATGATGGAATTACAGATGACTGGGACAGGATGATAGACACAAATGTTAAAGGATTGCTTTATGTTACCAGGGCGGTTGCACCACTCATGGTTGCCAGGAATACAGGGCATATCTTTAACATTGGTTCAATAGCGGGGAAAGAAAATTACGAAAATGGGAATGTCTATTGTGCATCAAAATCGGCAGTTGATTCTATTTCGAAATCAATGCGTATTGATCTGTTAAAGAATAATATAAAAGTAACTCATATTGCCCCCGGAATGGCAGAAACAGAGTTTGCACTGGTTCGTTTTAAAGGAGATGTGGAAAAAGCAAAAAATGTATATAAAGGCATTGATGCTCTTACCGCCGATGATATTGCAGATGCAATTTATTATTGCGCCTCTCTTCCGGCCCATGTCTGTATTAATGATCTGGAAATTACTCCGACACAGCAGGCAAGTGTAAATTATAATTTCAGAAGACCGGAATAGTTGCCGGTGGTCAGGGGATTTTTACTATTGATCCATGAACCCCTGATCCTTCAGAACCTGTAAGAGGATTTTTGAAAAGTGAATATTATCAGCTTTCTTGTACCTGACATCTGTAAACACCTGTGCCAGAGTATCTTTTTTATTCTCATTTACAAACTGCCGGGAGTCGCTCCTCTCCTCTTTTCCCTTATAGTACATTTCAATACTCTCATCGGTATAATCACAATAACTCTCTTTATGAATAATTGCTTCCAGAGGAAGCCTGTCAACCTGGTCAGGTTGCTCAGCCGGCCAACCTAGAGTAACTGTTGTTACAGGAACAACACCTTTCGGAAGATTCAGTACATCAATAATTTTATGAGCCATATAGGTAGTGGTACCAAGATAACATATTCCCAAACCTTCCGATTCTGCTGCAATGCATACAGTTTGCGCGACTAATAATGCATCAATGGCAGCCGTTATTAATGAGAGGAAATTATCATAACCCGGTTCTGCATTCCTGATTTTGCACCATTTAATAAACCGGTTGAAATCTGCACAGAATGTCAGAACAACTGGAGCTTCGGTGATCATCTTCTGGCTAAAATGCAATGGTTCAAGTTCTTTTTTCTTTTCTTTATCCCTTGTAATAATGATGCTGTACAACTGCATATTGCCTGTTGTGGATGCCCTGCAACCCTTCATGAGCAGACCAGTAAGAAGCTTATCATCAACAGGTTCTGAAGAGTATTTTCTTATTGTTCTGCGATCAAGTAAAAAACCTGAAATTTCTGCCATTTCAATAATTTATAGAATATCAGGCAAAGTAAACAAATTATAATATAACCTTAAGATCTATGAAAATGATTTTCTTATCTTAGCATGAAACTAATACTACTTTGACAGATATGAAAAACCGTCCTGTTTTTACCCTTCAACCCCAAGGGGAACAGGTAGGTTTTTAATCTGTCGAAGTAGAACAAAAAAGCCTGAAAAATAAAACCATCATAGTTAGTTTTTACTTTCATGCTTTTTACGGATTTCATTAACTCTCGGATAGTATGAAATTTTAATTGCTTTTTAGGAGAATCTTTTTTATACTTGTTACAGAATTTAAATTTTAAAACATAAAATTATGAGTAGACCAGTTACACTTTTTACAGGCCAATGGGCAGATTTGCCATTTGAAACTTTATGTCAGAAGGCCAAATCATTTGGCTTTGACGGTTTGGAACTCGCATGCTGGGGTGACCATTTTGAGGTGAATAAAGCTGATGAGGCATATTGCCGCGGAAAGAAAGAGATACTTGCGAGATACGGGCTTAAAGTATTTGCAATCTCCAATCATCTTGTTGGTCAGGCAGTTTGTGATCGCATTGATCAGAGGCACAAAGGTATTTTGCCGCCTTATGTATGGGGAGACGGAGATCCTGAAGGTGTCCATCAACGTGCAGCGCGTGAGATGATAAGCACCGCGGAAGCAGCCAAAAGGCTTGGTGTTGACCAGGTAAACGGATTCACAGGAAGCTCTATATGGCATCTTATTTACTCTTTTCCATCGGTAACTCCGGCTATGATAGATGAAGGCTATGCAGATTTTGCAAAACGCTGGACACCTATTCTTGACAAATACCATGAACTTGGGATTAACTTTGGATTAGAGGTTCATCCTACTGAGATTGCATTCGACATAGCCTCGGCCCGCAGAGCGCTGAAGGCATTAAATAACCATCCTAATTTTGGGTTCAACTTCGATCCGTCGCACCTTGGTTATCAAGGGGTTGATTATGTGGGGTTCATACACACTTTTGCAGAAAAGATTTACCATGTTCACATGAAAGATGTAGGCTGGTCAAAAGTGCCCGTTGAAGCCGGTGTTTTCGGTGGACATACTGAATTTGGAACATTAGGCCGTTACTGGGATTTCAGGAGTCTTGGCCATGGGGACATCAATTTTGAGGAGATCATCAGAGCCCTTAATCGTATTAATTACAAAGGGCCTCTGTCGGTTGAATGGGAAGATAGTGGCATGGACAGGGAATTCGGTGCAAAAGAGGCCTGTGCATTTGTACGCAAGGTTGATTTTCCATCTTCCAACATCGCGTTTGATGCCGCGTTTGAAAAAAAATAGACCCTTTAATACTAACTTAACCTGACAACCTTAAGATGGATACTGTTAAGAAAACTCAATTATTTAATGCAAGTTGTGTTGCATTAGTTGTTACAGCACTGGCCTTTGCAACAAGAGGCCAATTCATAACATTGTGGGGGAAAGAGTTTAATCTGACCAACACTGAAATCGGATGGATTACCGGTACTGCTTTCTGGGGATTTACCCTGGCTATGTTTTTAGGCGGACCATTGGTAGATTTAATAGGTATAGGAAGAATAATTTCAATAGCATTCTTCTGCCACTTAGCCGGGATAATCCTGACTATAATAGCAACCGGTTTCTGGTCATTATTCATCTCCACTTTGTTAATCGGAATAGCTAACGGTAGTGTGGAGGCTGCATGTAATCCTTTGATAACAAGCATGTACACGGACCAAAAAACCCGCCGATTAAACAGGTTTCATGCCTGGTTTCCAACAGGTATTGTAATCGGGGGGTTGGCTGTATATTTATTCACTAAGCTTGGACTTACCGACTGGCGTTACGCGATGGGCATTATGCTTCTACCAACATTTGCTTATGGTTATATGTTTCTTAATAAGCAGTTTCCACAGACAGAACGGGTTGTTTCAGGGTTTTCATATAAAGATATGCTTAAAGCTTGTGTAAGCCCTCTTTTCCTCTTCATGGCTTTCTGCATGATACTTACAGCAGGGACTGAACTTGGTACAAATCAGTGGATTGCAGCATTACTTGCAAATGTTTCAGATAATCCGATCCTTTTACTGGTATGGATATCAGGTATTATGGCCCTTGCACGTCAGTTTGGTGGAACACTGATACATAATCTGAAATCAACTGTTGTATTACTTACCTCTTCTGTGCTTGCTTTCATCGGATGCATCCTGATGGGTTACACAAGCGGGGCAATGGTTTTTGCATCAGCTGGTATCTTTGCATTAGGGGTAGCATTTTTCTGGCCTTCAATGTTAGGATTTGTATCGGAAAATGTACCACAGAGCGGTGCTCTTGGACTTGCAATAATGGGTGGCATCGGCTTCCTCGGTGGAGCTATAGCACAACCGGTTCTGGGTGCAATTTTTGATGCAAAAACCATTGCAGCAGTACCTGAAGGGCAGACTATTGAGATATTAAAGTCAGCAGTTGCCGGAACTAAGGAAGCAGTTGCATGGGCAACGGCTCAGCTCACAGGAGGTGAACATACATTAAGGATGGTTGCTTTTGTTCCTGCAGTTCTGATTGTGTTTTTTACTTTCCTGCATATCTGGAAAAGAAAACATGTCTGATAAAAGATAAAAGACAAAAGGAAAAAGACAAAAGGAAATACCACCAGTTGAGGTTGTCTAATAAGTCCTTTTTAGACAAACCCCAAGTGGTGGGTTAAAACAGGTAAAAAGCCAAAGCTAAAGACAAAAAAAAATAAAAAAATTAATTATGAAGAAGATAAGAATGGGTATGATTGGCGGTGGTATAGGAGCTTTCATTGGAGATGCTCATCGCCGTGCTTCAAGAATATGTAATGATTATGAGCTTGTAGGAGGCGTTTTTGATATAGACTATGAAAAGAGCAAACAGTTCTCAAAAAATGAAGGGATCTCCCTTGAAAGATGCTATGAAAGTGTCGATGCTCTTATAAAAACAGAATCAGCAATGCCAGCAGAAAAACGGATGGAGGTAGTTGCCATAGTAACACCCAATGCACTCCATTATTTTTTTGCAAAAAGTCTTCTTATTGCCGGCTTTCACGTGGTTTGTGAAAAGCCAATGACGATAACTGTTGAAGAGGCAGAGGAACTTGAAAAACTGGTTAATGAGACAAATCTGACCTTCGCGTTGACTCATACCTATACAGGATATCCTATGATCCGGCAGATGAGGGATATTATTGCAAAAGGAGAACTTGGAACCATCCAACGTATTGATGCACAATATTATCAGGGCTGGATAAATTCAATCATTCATGGTACCGGCAGCAGGATAACAGGTGTCTGGCGACTTGATTCAAAACACGCGGGAGCCAGCAGTTGTATGGGTGATATCGGAGTTCATGCTTTTAATCTGATCGAATATACTACAGGGCTTGAGGTAAAAGAGGTACTTTCTGATCTTAATCCTGTAAAAGAGAATATTGAGCTTGATCTTGATGGAACCGTTTTATTGCGTTTCAGCAAAAATCTCAAAGGAGTGATAAGAGCGAGCCAGGTATGCGGTGGAGAAGAAAACAACCTCACAATTGCAGTATACGGATCAAAAGCAAGCCTCAAATGGGGCCAGGAAAACCCTAACTACCTTACCATGCTTAGTGACACCGAACCGACAAAAATATTTAAACCGGCACATGGATACAATGATCAGTTTGCCGAAGCCGGTCATACAATGCCGGCAGGTCATCCTGAAGGTATCTATGAAGCTCTTGCTAATATATATAAAGGTACAGCAAAATCAATAAGAGGAGAGAAATTTACTTCAGGGGAATTTCCTACCGTTCATGATGGTGTGAGAGGAATGAAGTTTATTCATTCAGTAGTTGCTTCTAATAAAGGAGGAAATACCTGGGTAAAAGTATAGAAATAGCTGAAGGTGTTAGGAACTGAGTGACTGAGACTGTGGATCAGTAAAAAAATATATTTGATGGCGCGGACTAATTCTACTTTGACAGATATGAAAAACCGGCCTGTTTTTACCCTTCATCCCCAAGGGGAACAGGCCGGTTTTTCAGCTTTCACCCCTTCTTCGCTTTCGCGAAGCTTCAGCGAAGCAAAGGGGGCCGGGGTAAAAAAGCTGAAAAACCTGGTTTGATTTTAATCTGTCAAAGTAGGACTAATAACCTCATCCTGAAGATTATTTGTGTTTTAATCTCAACCACAGTCATCTGCGGTTGTGTGAATCGCAAAAAAGACAGTTTAATTAAAGTCCTAATCCTCAGCGGAAAGAACAATCATGAGTGGCAAAAAACAACTCCCTTACTTGTAAAGATTTATGAGGATTCCAGACTTTTTACAATAAAAGTAACGGAAATGCCCGATACACTCCCATACAACGAATTGATAAAATTTGATGTTGTAGTGAGCAACTGGAATAACTGGCCCGACAGTACCTTTCGTCTGACAAAAGAATGGGAAAATGATTTTCTGAAATATGTTAAACGGGGTGGTGGAGTGATATCCATTCATGCCGGTGCCTGTTCATTCTATACCTGGAAAGATTATCATCAAATAGGTATTGGCAGATGGGGGGGGGAAAACATATCATGGAAAGCAGACAATAGGGAAGGTATATGAATTTAACCAAAAACATCCCATAACCAAAGGACTCAGAGATTTTTACATTTTTGATGAATTGTGGGAAAGAACCAACATCTGCTCTGGCGCCAGGGCCCTTGCCTCCTTTACCGGGAAGGATGAAAATGATGGCCATTTAATTAACGAGACCTCCGTTTTTGTAAACCAACTTGGGAAAGGCCGCTGCTTCTATACTACACTTGGGCACAATGAGAGAGCACTTTTAAATACCGGCTTGCAAACAATCATCCTGAGAGCTACACAATGGACAGCCAATAGGGAAGTTACAATCGAAACACCCACCTGTTTAAAAGAAAAAATAACATCCGAAGTCAATAATTTCCGGTGGGAACAATCCGACACAACTTTAAGTTTGATGAACAATTCTGATATATTATGGCAATATAATTTCACTAACCGTTTTGGCAATGCTTATTTCCATCCTGTTACTATAAAGAATTCAACGCTTACGTGTGTCAGCCCTCCAGATCATCCATGGCACCTTGGACTGTGGTTTTCATGGAAATTTATCAATGGGGTAAATTACTGGGAATATCTGAATGATTACAAATCTGAAAAAAACGGTTACAAATCGGCCGGGATAACTGAATTACAAAAAATTGATATCGTTAAGAGCCCTGATTTTTCTGCCGATATCCGGATGGAGTTGCAATATCACCCGGCAGGTGGTGACGCCGTTATGACCGAAAAAAGAGATATCCATATTTCTCCGCCCTTCAGCGATGGGAGTTATTTTATTGATCATGAAAACATTTTCAATCCTTTGATTGATGAAGTAGTTCTTGACCGTACTCCCATTGAAGGCGAACCAGAGGGTCAGTCGTGGGGCGGTTATGCAGGTTTATCCATCCGGTTCAATCAGGATTTTACTTCACCAGAAATCATTGCTCCTGCTGAAAGTGAAAATTATAAAAAAAACAATTGGATTTATATGGGTTTCAGTACCTTAACCGGAGAAAAAGCAGGGGTATGCATTTTACAAAATCTGAAATTTACTACCCCGACAACAAGTTGGTATGTGATCAATAATCCGGAAATCCCGTTTTTTTATTATAGTCCTGCTATTTTATTTGATGGTAAGATTATATTAAAAAAAGGTGAAGCTCTTCATTTGAAATATCGAGTTTGGATATTGCCGGGCAAAACCGGAAAAGAAGATTTACAGGCAAAATATGATAAGTATATGAATGACTAATATCAACATACCCGGAAAACATTTTACTAAAATACTGTCATGGATATGAAAAATAAACAGAATATTTCCCGAAGGGGTTTTGTTCAAAAATCAGTAAAAGGGATCATCGGCGCGGCCTTGCTGCCAACAATATTACCATCGTGCTCGAACGGAAAAGGGGCAAGCGACAGGATCTCAGTCGCTCACATTGGAGTTGGCGACAGAGGAGGATGGGAACTAATGAATTACTTATTACCTCTGAGGGGAGCAGTAAATATTGCGGTGTGTGATGTCCATAAATACCGCCGTGAAGAAGCTGCAATGACAATAAATAAGTTCTATAAAGACAACAACGATCCGGTACCGGAATGTATCCCCTACCTCGATTTTGAAGAGATACTTCAGAGGAAAGACATTGATGCGGTTCACATCACAACCCCCGATCACTGGCATGTTCCGGCGGCCATAAAGGCTGCGCGTGCCGGTAAACACATAATGCTGGCAAAACCTCTCGGATTAAGCTATCCGGAATATCTAATACTTGGTAAAGAACTGGCCGCCAACAATGTGCGTTTTCATTACGGCACTCAGCAGCGTACAGTAGAACATATGCAGCTTGGTTATAACATGATAAGGGAAGGACTGATCGGTGATATCGAGCGGGTTGAAGTATGGGCCCCGGGTAAAAATCCTGTCGAAAGTCCGGTTTGTAATGAGGTTCCTGTTCCTCCCGATTTCGATTTTGAAAAATGGACTGGTCCCGCACCGATGAGACCCTATTGTCCCGATCGTGTGACCAATAATAGTTCATGGTTCAATAATGATTACAGTATCGGTTTCCTTGCCGGTTGGGGCGCCCATCCATTGGATATACTCGTGTGGATACTAAAAGATAAAGTATCCGGAGCATATACATGCGAAGGAACAGGTCAATTCTGGACCCCGGGAGGTTTGTACAATAACATTCTTTCCTGGGATGTTACCTGTAAATATAAAAACGGGCTTGAGGTACATTTTGTAAGTACAGACATTGCAACCAAAGGAGTACTTGATCATCGGCAGTTGAAGGAAGAAAATGGTACAACATTCTTTGGTGCGAAAGGATGGATTTCTTTAAGCCGGTCATCAGCGCAATCGAATATTCCTGAAATTAATAAGAAGCTTAATAATTTCCCGAAAAACAAAGATGGTTGGATTAACAGCGAGAATAATAAAATGGGGCAGGTCTTTCTGGATGTGATTAAGGGTAAATCGAAGGAACTTTGCCCTCTTGATGAAGCGATTATTTCTGATTCTATCAGCCACATGGGTGACATAACAATACGTACAAACAGAAAAATAACCTGGGATCCGGCAAAAGGCGAAGTAGTTGGCGATCAGGAAGCTAATAAATTATTTGTCAGGGGAATAAGAAGGCCATATACTATTTAAAACATTTTATGGGTTTTTCGTTAACAGCGCTCAACTCTGCAAAAGGATACTTGCATAACAGGCGTTATTATTCTGAACATTCTTAATATTTTCGATCATATTGAAAATTCAAAGTCGCCACTGCTGAGTGGCTGCCCTTCGAAAATATCAGTGATGACTTTTACTGCCTCCAGATGAAATTCCTGCTTACTGTCAAAATGGAGTATCATCAATATTTCCAATTATTGCGGATCAATATAGTAACTTTCATAGCAGTTACTAATGATAAATCAAATACCGGATCCGGGTTATTATTATCTCTCAAATACTTGATTGCAGTTTTTATTCCAAAATTAAATTTATTAATGTACCCCAGAGTTTTGAGAGACTCAGCAATTTCCATATTTCTATAATCACTTACGTTTGGAAAATTGTATTTATTAACCTGCCCAAATAAATAACCAGGGTTTTTTATCTCTATCCTGTCGGTAAATTCATATATCAGAATAGGTGCGTTCGATTCATAGTTACGATGAATGATGGCATTGAAAATCAATTCCCGAACAGACCATAAAGGATAATTGTAAATAATCTGCTCTTGCATGCTGTTGTATCTCTGAATTAAACTTTTTTTGATAATCACAGATTGAATGAATTCATCGATGTTTAATAAATCGAGGCAAAGACATTTCTTAAATTCTTTCTCAAATTCAATTCCCGGTATTATCTCTTTGGAAGGAATTTTAACATACTGAATATATGCGCCGGGTATATAAGATGTTGGCCTTTCAGCAAATAATATGATACCTGCATTGGTCGGACAATCATGGACCAAATCATAAAAACGTAAAGAAGCCAATTGTTGTTTTATGTCACGATTATTCTGATTCAGTGTTTCTGCATCAATTGCTTTTGGAAGATAGAATGTTTTGAATAAATCGGTATTCAAATCGCTAAGAGATGAACCAAAACAGGGCTGGTTGTCGAAAGTTTTTGATAATGAACTTCTCCTTTCGGATAACATTCTTTCCTCTTCAAGAGTTGCTTTACTTTTTCTTGGTCCAACTCGAATCCAACACCTGCCATCGTAGCGAACAGGCGGATATGGAGATGGCTGAACTTCAACAACTACAATATCTCCACCGTCAATTTTAAATACGGGACTTACAACTAAAGATGGTTGAGGCAACACATTTCCATTTGATTTTACGCCACCAATTTTTTGTAAATCGGTATCTCCTATTGTCATACCGTTTACTGTTCCATCATCATTAACTCCAAGCAAAATATAACATGGCATTTTATGGTTTGGGAAATCATTTGAAAATACACATACGATTGGACCCAATTTATCTTCTCTGAAAGAAATGGTTCTTTCTACTCTGTCAGATTCCAAATCTTTTATCAGAACCTTAATTTCATCTATTGTTAACATTTCTGATATATTTAATAGTAAAGATAAAAGTATTATCCGACCTGTATAAACGCATTTGTGAAATATGTTCCTTTTTGCTTTAATATATGTTATGCTGATTTCCTGACCAATGGATGCAGGCGACTGACGACAGGTTAAAGGACAAATTTAGGTCGAGGTTGAGGTTAAGGTTGAGATACTTAAGATAAAAGTCAAAAGTTACAAGACAAAAATATACTATGAGTTACCGGCTTTATCAGAATCGAGCCATATAACTTTTTGTTCCGGTATATGTGGCCTTCCTATTATATTCTTATAAAGATCGGGCCTTCTGGCTTTTGTATACCTGTATCCCCCTGATTGTGTAAGTTTTTCCGGGGTAAATGTAGCTGAAACATAGTCATTACCAAGAGTACGACATTCTGCAATAATGTCGCCAAACGGATCAATAATCATAGAACAGCCATTCTTCAGCTGGTTGTCATCCATACCTATAGGATTGGAAAACACTACATAAATTCCATTGTCATAGGCTCTGGAAGGAAGCCATTTCAATAACCAGCCGCGTCCCTTCATTCCATCAAATTCCAACCTTAATGATGTCGGGTCTGATTCTCTGTTTTCCCATAACTTCGGGTCAACAAATCCGGCACCCGGCCGTGTTGAAGGTGTACACATTGTTACATGAGGCATGAAAATAATGTTGGCTCCCAGAAGGGCTGTGGCGCGTACATTCTCAATAATATTGTTATCATAACAAATTAGTATCCCACATTTCCAACCATACAGATCGAATACGCAATAGCTGTCACCGGGCGTAATAAATGCATTTACAAAAGGGTGAAGTTTCCGGAACTTTGCAACTAAGCCGGTTTTATCAACACAGACATAAGTCTTATATATCTTATCATTTCGGTCTTTCTCGAAAAGTCCGGCCAGAATGGCGATACGTTTTTGCGCTGCTATATGAGTCAACCTTCTGACACTTGATCCCTCAGGTATAAACTCGGCAAGATCAAGCATCTTTTCTTTTGAAAGATGCCGGGCAAATGTATAACCTGTAACAGAACATTCATGAAAAGCTATCGCATGAGAACCTTCAATGGCAGCCTTTCCGGCAAGACTTTCAATTTTTGATAAATTGTAGTCCTTGTCACCGCTCCTGTTCTCAAACTGGGCAGTCGATATTTTAATCTTGTCCATAATAACAGCCAATTAACAGGCTGATGTAACTTGCATTTACTACTTTTTCTTCTTGATAAGAAAGAAACCTGCAGCCACTACTATTACAACAGCTCCTGCAATTATAGCTATTGTTGAAGTGGATCCTTTGGCTTTTGTTTTCTCATCCTCAACAGCATAATAGAATTGTGGTTTTGCATCGGTATCCATGTTAACTGTATCTTTCTTTGGCTTGGGTTGTTCTTGTGCGATAGAAATATTCATTCCACCAAGAAGAAGAAGGGTTGTCATCGAAAACACTAAAACTGATTTTTTCATTTTTAACATATTATTTTTATTTAATACTATTCCCCAGTTCATCGTACTTCTTAGCAACGCCGGGGTCCGATTTCCTGTAAGTATCAGCCAGTGCAACTATTGCAGGCTTATACCGCGGACTCATTGTCAGGCAAGTTTGGAGTAAAGTGTGGGCCCTCATTATATCGCTGTCAATAAGTAATCCCGACAAACCGACATAAGCTTCAAAGTACTTCCTGTTTGTTTCAATAACTCTTTCATAATACTTAATTGCCTCATCTGTTTTGTTTTGGTACCTGGCAATATTTCCCAGGTACATCAAAATCATTTCGAAATCAGGATTTATCTCCAATCCCTTTTTTAAAACCGAATCTGCCTTTTGGTACTGTTGATCGTTATATAAAGCTGCGGCAAAATTATAAAAAATCATTTCATCCTTATCATCAACCGTCAAAACCTTCTCAAAGAATTTTATTGCATCCTTGCTCCTGCCCTCATTTAAAGCATTATAACCGTAAAAATCATCTTTCGATTTTCTCTCAAGAACTGCACAAACCGGGACATGGTCAGCATATATTATATGTATGGCATTTTTGGGAGGCCATATTTTATTCTTTAACTGATAAGGAGAGATATACCTGTTTGCAACAATTGCATAATCCCAATCAGACTGACTTCTCTCCTCATACCTGAAATATGATGTCTTAATTTCAGGATGGTCGCGAAACTGCCATTGTACTGAATATGTTGCCTTAACTTTTACAGGAGATTGAATATTCTTCTCTTTAAAATAGTCAATCAGCCATTCAGATGCCCGTGTCTGACTTACATAATAATAATCCGTTTCATAATTGGCATAAGCTCCTTTCAATCCGCCAACAAACTCGTTATAATACAAATAATAGTAGGGATGATTACTGATCATAAACTTCAGCGGGTGAACAGATAAGATTGCCAAAACTACAACTGCCACCCATTTAATAAACCTGAATTTTACAAATTCGAAAAAATAATGAAATCCTATTGCTGCCAATAAAACAATTCCGGGATAGACAAAAAGAAACTGTCGCCAGGAACTGTAAAGGTTTGATTTTTCATAAACCACAAAAACCAGAGGAAACAAAACTGTAAAAATTATGAACCCGTATAAAATAGATTTTCCCTGTTTGAATACAAGCTTTGAAAAAAAACTGAATAACACCAAACCTGTCAATACAATAACCGGTATTGTAATTGACATGGATTTAAGCAGGTAGTACCATGGCATATAATCTGACCATTCAACTTTCCCTTCAAATATCTGACGAAAAGTGCTTGGAAAATGAGCCATAACCCTGTACGATTCAAGAACATTTTTAACAGGACTCTGAAGTGCATAAGGCCATAATAAAATGCTTAACAGCCACGATACTATCGAAATGCCAATTATCCAGAATAACCTGGCCCTGATTTCATGTAAATCAATTTTTTTGTCTTTAAGATATTTAAAAAGGTGGAAAAGCAGGAAGAAAAAGAAGAGATAACATATCAACAGCAAGCCTCCTGCCCTGATGCTGACGGAAAAGGTGATACCGGCAGTCAGAAGAATAATAACAGATAAAGAAGGCTTCCTCCCCGAAACCAGAAACTTAAGAGTATAAAAAGTACCTGTTATGTAAGCCAGCGCGAATGGAATGTCTTTCAGGTTGTTCTGTGTGTGTCCTATAAAAGTCGGTGAAACAGTAAAAAGAATCAGTACAAGAAATCCTGCTCTGTAACCTGCCAACCAGACGGCAAAAAGTGCTGTTAATAAAATAACAGCCCATCCGGCAACTGTACTCATCACGTGACGGAATCCATATACATCACTTATATTCAGCCATTTGATTAATATGGTTACCACATTGTCGTACGACTGGCCATAATATTTCAGATTGGTAACAGGTGTATTAAGGGCAGACCTGTCTTCACCATGAGTTGCAAAATAGTTATAAACTGATACAGAGTGATTATAATGCAATACTTCATCGCATGTGATACCTGCCTCCCTGCTCGTGAGCAACATGAGAAAAAGCAGAAAAGCTGATGAGATGTAAAAGATATATTTCAATCGATTCTCTTTCATCATTTTTCCAACCTGGCATCATAAATCTTTCTCACGAAATAAACCGGACGGTTTTGTGATTCCTTATAGCTTCTGTAAATATATTCTCCAAGGATGCCCATGAAAACCAGTTGAATTGATCCAAGAAAATAGATACTGAGAA
>JBAXXU010000006.1:0-68903 GCA_037127735.1 Bacteroidota bacterium | reverse complement strand
GTGCACCGTTTAATCCCAGGATCAGGGTAGGAGTAGCAGGACCAACTATTTCAACCCTATTTCCTCTTTCGTTATACATGGCTTTTATATGTCCAAAGCAGCTGCCTGCCAGCATAATATCACCAATTCTGAGTGTTCCGGCTTTAACAAGTACAGTTGCTGTAAATCCTCTTCCCTTATCGAGTGATGATTCAATAACTGTTCCTATGGCTGGTTTGTCGGGATTTGCTTTTAGATCGAGCATCTCAGCTTCGAGAAGTATCTTGTCGAGAAGAAGATCAATATTGAGGCCGCTTTTTGCTGAAATTTCCTGTGATTGATATTTTCCACCCCAGTCTTCAACGAGGTAATTCATTGTTGCCAGAGCCTCTTTGATCTTTTCGGGGTTTGCAGTCGGTTTATCAATTTTGTTGATAGCGAATATAATTGGGACTCCTGCAGCTGATGCATGATTAATAGCTTCTCTTGTCTGGGGCATGACGCCATCGTCAGCCGCGACAACAATAATTGCAATGTCGGTAATTTGAGCTCCACGGGCGCGCATGGCAGTAAATGCCTCATGCCCAGGAGTATCGAGGAAAGTTATCTGACGACCGTCTTCAAGGATAACTCCATAGGCGCCGATATGCTGAGTGATACCTCCTGCCTCACCGGCAATAACATTGGTATTACGGATGTAGTCAAGTAATTTTGTTTTACCATGGTCAACATGCCCCATTACAGTAACTATTGGAGGCCTTGGTTTGAGATCCTCCTTATTATCCTCCACTTCCCTTACAGCTTCCTGTAATTCAGCGCTGACAAATTCTACCTTGAAACCAAATTCATCAGCAAGAATTGCCATAGTTTCAGCATCGAGTCGCTGGTTGATAGAGACAAAAAGCCCAAGATTCATACAGGTTGAGATTATTTCTGTAACGGCGACATTCATCATTGACGCGAGTTCATTAACTGACACGAATTCAGTCACTTTAAGGATATTCTTATCCTGTTCTATCTTATCAACAACCTCTTTGTGTTTTTGGCTTATAGCTTCTCTTTTATCCCTTCTGTATCTCGAACCTTTTGATTTACCTTTTGTTGTGAGCCTTGCAAGTGTCTCTTTAATCTGTTTCTGGACTTCTTCTTCATTCACTTCAGTCCTTATAGCTCTTTTTTTGATGATCTTCTTAGCGCCGGGTTTATCCTTTTTATCAGTAACAATTGGTTTTACTAAAGGAGATGTTCCTTCCTTTTCTTTCAGGATTCTCTTTCTTCTCTTCTTTCTCCGCGAATCGGAATCCCCGGGTACTCTTACAGGTTGAAATGGGGTAGGTTTCTTTTTCTCTTCTACAGGCAGATCTATTCTTCCTACAACTCTTGGACCTGCCAGTTTTTTAAAGTCGGTCTTATATAGCGCTACAACATCCTCTTCCGGCTCAGGAATCAGAACCTCAGCAATTATATCTTCGACAGGGAGTTTTTCTGTCAATGGTTCGGAGTCAATGACTTCGACAATGTCAGGTTCATTATTCCCGGCCAATTTCGTTTCTTCCTGTTCCGGAATATGTTTTTCTTTTGTTTTTTCTTTCTCGGTATCTTTTGGTTTCTCTTTATGTTTTTCCACCGGCTCTTCTTTCCGCTTCTCTTTTTTTACCGGTTTAGTGTCTCTGACAATTGATTCGAGGTCAATTTTTCCGACAATACGAAGATCAATATTTGATTTAGGTTTAATTTCTTCAACAGGATGTGTGATAGCCGGTGTTTCTGATTCGGTGGCAGACTTTTGCTTTTCTTTTTTTTCAGCTTCGACCGGAGGTATAGAAGACTTCTGGTCATGCTCCTCTTTCGGAGTTAAAGCTTTCTCAATTTTTGGTATAAGAGTCTTTTCAAGATCAATCTTACCAACAAGTTTAATATCAGGCTTTTTGATTTCGGTCTTGATATCAACGGTTGTCTTGATTCCCGAATAATCTTTGACCAGAACATCTTCATCTCTGTCAGAGTCGTCAATTTCAGTTTTATCTGAAAAATCATCAATAGAGACAGATTCCTTTTTCCTGTGGAGATCTTTAAGGATGAGTTTTTCGGATTCTTTTTTAACGCTGATGTCTGTACTATATTCTTTTACCAGAAGAATATAGGCTTCATGCGGAAGTTTTGTATTTGGGCTGGGATCAAGATCGAACCCTTTTTTGTGCAGAAATTCCACGATAGTGGATATTCCTACATTGAATTCATGGGCTGCTTTGCTTAATCTTGTAACCTTAATATCCTCTGTCATAAATATGCCTTGCCTTTATTTTAACTACAAAAAACAATCTGATTGTGAATAGCTTATATTAGTATTTTATTCAAATTCTGCCCGGAGAATGTTAACAACATCTTTAACGGTTTCCTCTTCAAGATCGGTCCTTTTAACAAGGTCGCTGATTGAAAGGTTCAAAACACTTCTTGCAGTGTCGCAACCGATAGCCTTGAGCTCATCAATGATCCAGTCTTCAATTTCATCACCAAATTCCTCAAGATTAACATCTTCCTCATCTTCTCCTCCCGGTTCTCTGTAAACATCAATCTCGTAACCTGTAAGTTGGCTGGCAAGTTTTATGTTAAGGCCTCCTTTACCGATTGCAAGCGATACTTCATTTGGTTTCAGATAAATTTGAGCCCTCTTTGTATCTTCAACAAGTTTGATAGAAGTTATCTTTGCCGGACTGAGCGCTCTCTGGATGAAAAGTTGATTATTGGAGGTAAAGTTGATCACATCAATGTTTTCATTACGCAGTTCCCGTACAATTCCATGTATCCTTGAACCTTTCATTCCAACACATGCGCCAACCGGATCAATCCTTTCGTCGTACGATTCAACAGCTACCTTGGCACGTTCCCCGGGCACCCTGACGATTTTTTTAATTGTGATCAGACCGTCAAAAATTTCAGGAACTTCCAGTTCAAACAATCTCTCGAGGAATACCGGTGAAGTACGGCTGAGAATTATGAACGGCGTATTGTTTCTCATTTCAACTTTGATCACCACGGCCCTGATTGAATCTCCTTTACGGAAATGATCTGAAGGGATCTGTTCGCTTTTAGGCAGAATGAGCTCATTCCCGTCATCATCGAGAACAAGTATCTCTCTTTTCCATACCTGGTAAACTTCTCCGGTTACTATTTCACCGATCCTGTCTTTGTACTTGATATAAATATTATTTTTCTCAAGATCGAGAATCCTCGCGGTCAGGTTTTGCCTTAATGATAAGATTGCTCTTCTTCCAAAGTCAAGGAATTTGACCTCATCAGAAACCTCCTCTCCGACTTCATAATCTTCATCTATCTCCTTGGCCTTTGAAAGAGGTATCTGGATTATAGGATCAGTCAACTCCTTATCGTCAACAACAACCCTGTTTCTCCATATTTCAAAGTCACCTTTATCAATATTGACAATGATGTCAAAATTATCTGCTGAACCGTACTTCTTGGCAAGCATGCCTCTGAATACATCTTCAAGAACGCTCATCATAGTAGGGCGGTCAATATTTTTCAGCTCCTTAAATTCCGAAAAGGTGTCGATCAAATTAACATTTTCCATCTGTTGTAAACCTCTTATTATTACTTAATTGTTAAAATAACTCTTGTTGATTTTATCTCTCCGAAATTGAAAGAAATATCTTTCAATTCTTTTGTTTTTCCCTTAATTTTTATCTCTGTCTCAAGTTCGAATCCGCCTTCTGTAACATTTTTAAGTCTGCCGGAATACTTAGACCCTTCATTGTCAATAACTTCCGCTTTTTTACCTTCATTCTTAATATACTGTTCAATTACTGCGAAAGGTAAATCAAGGCCTGGTGAAGATACCTGAAGCTCAAAATCCTCCGCATCGCGGTCGAGGCTTTTCTCAATATGCCTGTGGATTGCTGCACATTCATCTATTGTTATCCCCTCATTTTTATCAGCCAGCACTGTAATCCTGTTTGAACTGCTTACCTTTACAGCAACAAGAAAGAGTCCGGTTCCCTTAATGAACTCTTCAACTAATCCCAGTATTTTCTGTTTCTCTATCATTTTCTAAAAGCGATAATAAAATAGGGGACGCCTGTCCCCTAGTATCAATAACGCCTCAATTCGGATGCAAAGGTATATATTTATATTAAATCACCAAAATTATTAACATTAAAATTGAAGTATTATGCTTGTGGTTCAAAGATGTAGCTTGAACACCGGTAAACATTCCGATATTTGTGATCAGCTTCTAACTTCAGAAAATAAAATAAAATTATTCAATGACCAGGTTGAAAACGGCAGAGATATATGACAAAAGTGACCTTTTAATTATAGAGAATTGTACTTTATGCCCGAGAGAGTGCAGGGTAAACAGGTCTGAAGGTGGAACAGGTTATTGCGGAATTGATGCAGGTTTTAATATTGCATCCATCTGTATCCATAAGGGTGAGGAGCCTGTGATAAGCGGTAAGGATGGCATCTGTAATATATTTTTTTCGGGATGTAATCTCAGATGTATTTATTGCCAGAATTACGAGATAAGCCGGGCGGGTTTAATTAACCAAAATACCCGGATGGAACTGCACACGGTGTTGGATCAGATAGAACAAATACTTTCAAAGAGTGTTACATCTGTCGGTTTTGTCTCTCCTTCTCATGTTGTTCCACAGGTAAAGGCAATAATAAAAGGGCTGAATTCGCGTGGACATAAACCGGTAACAGTATATAATACAAACAGTTATGATAAACCTGAAACAATTCGCAGTCTGTCAGGATTGATTGATGTATTTCTGCCGGATTATAAATATGTTACGAAAGAAATTTCATCTTGTTATTCTGATGCTTACGATTACCCGACAGTAGCTTTAAAAGCAATTAAAGAGATGTACTATCAGAAAGGGTCCACTCTTTCTGTTGATGAAGAAGGCAGAGCTGAAAATGGAATGTTGATACGGCATCTTGTTTTACCCGGTCATGTTGAGGAGAGCAAAAATGTATTAAGATCAATAGCCGAGGAGTTATCTCCGGGCGTTCATCTTTCACTCATGTCGCAATACCATCCCACAACAGGAGTAATGAATCATCGTGTTCTGAACAGATCAATTTACCGGGAAGAATATGAGGCTGTTGTTGAAGATATGGAAAGATTAGGTTTCAGAAACGGATGGGTTCAGGATATAGATAGCTACCAGAACTACCGGCCTGATTTTAGTAGGGAGCATCCGTTTGAGTAGGTTACCCCCCAACCCCCCAGGGGGGGCTAATATATTGAATATTAATTGATTTGTCAGACTTAAAGACTGTAAGACTTCAAGACCGCAAGACATCAATCACATGAATTTTTCCCGCTTCTGCAGGTTATAAAGTGCAGCAAGCAGAAAAAGTATTGACCCGGTTATCAGTATGATTCGGTTTTTAAGGGCAATTATTGCCCATGTTCTTTCATTAACGTCCCATGGAAGTTCATAGGGATTCAGGAATATATTCCATTGGCTTTTTCTGAGACCATCACTGAGTATAAGGAAGAACATACCAAATATTATCATTAGCACTGCCGTTCCGTTTCCATTCCTGACGACTGTGGATAGCATGAAGGCCATAACTCCCAAAAACAGTACAGGGAACATAACCTGTACCGTCATATTAACAAAACGGAATTTAACGATCAGAACTGAAGAAAGGAAGGTAAAAACAAGCATAATAAGGAAAGCTATCACAAAAATCAGGACTATTCTGACGAGCCACACTTTATACCTGTAGTTGGGAATTCCAAACAAAATCTCAATTGTACGTGCATCCTGATCATTCTGGATGCCGAATGCGGAAGGATAAAACACCAGTAAAATACCTGAAAAAAGGAATACGCCATACAGATCCCTCATGTTCGAAACATCCTGATCAAAGACGTAAATAACCGACAATCCAATGTAGAAGATTACCGATCCTGCCAAAAACCAGATGAATCTGTTAGCAAAGATTATCCTCAGGTTATAAACGATCATTTTATAGATGAGGGTTGAAATATTTTTTAAGTTATTCGTTTTCATTTTTTTACTGTTTCATTATTTGCCGAACCCGGATAATCTTTTCTTCTCAGGAGCCATAGGTAAGCATCTTCAAGATTAGGATTTGCATTAATAGCTCCTTCCCATGGTGAAAATTCCGAAATAACCCTTACCCTGACATTCTCACCTTCCGACATGTGGTGAACCACAAGGTGTTTTTCAACAAAGCTCCCGAAATCTTTCGCGGGAATATTAAATTGCCATACATGCCCCTCTGCCTCTTTTGTCATGTCGATAGGTTTTCCAAAGTAGCTCAGCTTACCTTTATTAAGAACTGCAACCTGATTACAGGAACTTGAAATATCTTCAATGATATGAGTTGAAAATATTACCACTCTTTCGCGACTAAGTTCGACAAGAAGATTTCTGAATCTGATACGTTCCCTCGGGTCGAGACCGGCAGTAGGTTCATCAACAACTAGAATCCGTGGAAGATGCAACAGTATCTGTGCAATACCCATTCTCTGTTTCATGCCTCCGGAATAAGAGCCGATCTTATCGTGTCTGCGCTCTTCCATGTGAACGGCATTAAGAACATAAGTAACTCGCTCTTCCCTGGTTTTTACATCTATAATATTTTTAAGCATAGCCTGGTAATGAAGGTATTCATGAGCTGTCATGTTTTCATAACTGCCGAATTCCTGAGGAAGATAACCAATAAGACCCTGAAGCTCTTCCCTCATTTTCTGGGTATCGAGCCCGTTGATCCAGACCTTGCCATAACTCTGCTCGAGGATACCGCAGATTATTCTCATAAGGGTTGTTTTTCCTGCCCCGTTCGGACCAAGCAGCCCGAACATTCCATTACCGATATTCAGTGAGACACAACTTAAAGCTTTAAATGGTTTTTTCTTTTTACCGATCAGGGGTACAGATGCAACAATCTTATATACAGTTTTCCTCAGCCCTTTGAACTTTCCTTCAAGACGGTAGATATCAATATTTTCTCTTGTCAGCTTTTGCCCGGTCTTATAAATGAACAAACCGGCGAACCAAAGGAATCCAAGAATCAATACTACAACAAGATTTTCCCATTTGAGCTGGAACCAGATCAGGTTAAGAAGTGGAATGATCCAGAAAATCACAAAATCGGTGATTCCTGAAATTTTCTTCAGCCATTTTTTTTCTCCTTTTAAGTTAAGGTTAGTAAAGAGTTCACTGAAAGATGTCCATATTCCCGAAAGGAAGAACCAGGTACCCATGCTGAAGATGAAAATCCAGAATCCTTTATTAAGGTAGAAATATGTGAAATAGATTATGAAGCCGAGTATTGGCACCTGCCAGGTTATCTGGCTCATATCATTCCATGAATTATATTGTTTTTCAAGTCCCAACCGCTTTCTGATTTTTGCACCGGCTTTCCATTCTCTGGTCCAGCGGTTTTCCCTTTCATAAATTTTTACAAGGCTCTGAACATAAATGTTAATGTTTACTTCAGGTGAGATAACAGTTTCCCGGGCTTTTCTCAGGCTGTTCATTACAAACCATGTTCCTGCCGGGACTAAAATCACTGCCAGTATTGTTGTAATAAGTTTCCAGAGAAACTTATCTATATAGCTGTAAATGATGAATATCATTAATGCAAATAGTAGAAATTGTATTATTTTATTTTTTATACTGAGAGAATAGAACCACTTTAATGCATTCTCAAGACCTGTGTAGAAAGTTGGAATGAATACCAGTGTCAGAAGCGTGCTCAGTGTTAATCCTCCTATTACAGTGATTGCAAATGAAGCTCCGATTGCAGATACAAATTCTGCCTGTCCCATAGCAAGCGGGACCATTGCTATTACAGTTGTTGAGGCAGTTATAAGGATTGGCCGCAACCGGGCAACGCCTGCTGTCATTAGTGCTCTCTGCACGCGGTTCCCTCTTTTGCGCAGGATATTGGTATAATCAATTAAGATTATTCCATTATTAACAACCACCCCGAGCAGGATCAGGAAACCGGTAAGGGTATTGGCATTCAGCAGGGAATTTCCTGTAAGTATTAATGCAATAAGCGATCCGAGTGCAGCAAGAGGAATGCTGAACATAAGAACAACAGGTGTTGCAAGTGATTCAAAGACAGCTGCAAGGATCATGAATATAAGAAGGAAGGCAACCCCGATAAGGTAATAGAAATCTTTCAGCTGATCCTCTTCATGAACGACCTCAACTGCTATCCCCGACGGGATATTAAGTCCTGAAACTATTGATTCAATCTCCAGTCTGGCCCCTTCAAGCAGATCTTTCGAATTTTTAATCTCATCATTGAAGTTATAGGTAACTGTAACCCTTTTTTCCTGGTTCTCCCTGTGGATATTGCCCATTCCGGAAGAGAACACAATATTGGAAAGTTCTTCCATCTCCATCACTGAACCATTACTCCCGCTAACTTCAAGATGTTTGAGATCATCAATGGTTTTATCTTTGTTAACCTTATTTGCACCCGACTCGTCAGCATACTTAATCATAATATCATAGCTGTCGGTCCCCTGTTTAAAAGTGGCCCCCGAAGAGTATTCGCGGCCGAATGTAGAAAGTGACGATGCTAAATTATTCAGTGTAAAATTATTTCTGCCGATATAGTCCATATCAAAAAGAAGGTGAACTTCCGGTTTATTATCCTGAACATTGATATTCGAACTGTTTATTGTTGAAAGATCATCTATGTATAATTTAATATCGTCTGCCAGATTTTTCATCTGGACGAAATTCTGGCCTTTGATTATTACACTTTCTCTGGTTGATCCGATGCCAAGCAGGTTCATGAAATCTGAACCGGGGTTGTAAGTGTCGCTGCCGCCATCGCCACCTGAGAACCCGCCACTGGTTGACATTTCATCCATGCTTATCTCGGCAGACGAGATATTCTTTGTTTTTTCAGAAATATCATTTTTTATTTCAGGAAGGGTTCGTTTGCTTTTTTTATCCCACTCTTTTGAAAGATTGATTGTAACAGTTGCCTTTGCTTCTTCAATGCGACTTACGATATCTTCTTTTTCCGAAATGGAGGCCAGCCGCGATTCAATCTCTGCAACAACGGCATCTGTCTTTTCCAGTGTTGAGCCCCCAGGCATGGTAACAGTCAGTCTGAAGTTAGGTGTCTGTACCTCCTGAGTTGTAGTTATGCTTAATGTAAGACTGATAAGCAATGCTGCAAAGAAAATAACGAGTGTACCAATAATAGTTGATGCAGGATTTCTCATACTAGCCTTCAATACAAGATGATAGCCCTGAATTAGTCTGTTGTGAATTGAGAGTTTTTTAAATATTTCAGAATTGGTATTCGAGGTTCTGGTGAGAAGAAAGTAGGTTGCCATGGGTATAAACAGCAAAGCTACTGTTAATGAAATAACAAGAGTTGAAATGATGGAAACGCCTATATTTTTGCCTATCATTTTCACCATGAAATTGTCGGAGAAAATAAAAGGCAGGAAAACTATTACAGTTGTAAGGGTTGCCGCGAATATTGATCTCCATACTTCAGTAGCGCCTTGTTTGACTGCTGTTTCGGGGTCCTTCCCCTGGCCCGCCAACCGGTAAATGTTCTCCAGTACCACTACCGAATTATCAACAAGCATACCAATTGCAAGAGCCATTCCTACAAGGGTAAGGCTGTTAATTGAAATGTCGAAAGCGTAGAAAAAATTAAAAGCAGCATATACTGAAACCGGAATTGAAACTGCAATTATAGTTACCAGACGGATATTTCTCAGGAAAAACCAAAGTATCATAACAGCCAGCAGCCCACCGGTAATTGCCAGATTAATGATCTGATTAATATTCTTTTCCATTATCTCGGCATTATTATTCTGTACAAAAACTTCGACTCCCTCAGGAACTAGTTTTTTGTTCAGTTCATTAACCTGAGCAATTGCATCATGGGAAAGATCAATAAGGTTTGCCTGGTTGTCATTAACAAGAGTTATGGTAACGGCATCAAGTCCGTTAACCCGGCTATATGAGCTCTGTTCCTTTACCCCGTAAAAAATTTCAGCTACATCCCGTAACAAAACAGTTCCGGCCGTTTTAACAATGATATTACCAATTTCTTTAACATCAGTATATTCTGAAGTGACATTGACAAAAAGCCTGTTACTGCCATCAACAATCTTCCCGGCAAAAGTTTTGTTAACGCCATTATTATTAAGTAAATTTCTGATCTGACCAATTGATATGCCATTGGCCTTGCAGGCCTTTTCATTAAGTCGTACTTCAATCGAGTTCTCCTTACCACCATAAACCTGAACCCCTGCAATTCCGTTGATATTTTCAAATTCAGGTTTTATTTCCCTGTCAGCGATATTTCTTATCCTGTCTATTCCTCCCTCTCCTCTGACCTGGAGTTCCATGAACTGGTTAGTAAGTTGCTCAAGATCGATCTTTATGACATTGATAATAAATTCAGTGGGTATTGAGTTTTTAACAATATCAATTTTTTCCTGGAGTTTCAGATTAGCATATTTGAGATCGGCATTCTGGTTGTAATAGATCATAATTGTCCCATAGCGGGATGAGATATTCGACTCGATCTTTTCTATGCCTTCCAGAGTGCCTATCGCCCCTTCAATTGGTATAATTGCCTGTGTTTCAATATATGAAGGATCCATTTCAAGAGGAGTTCCAACCTGGACTATCAGTGTTGGCAGTTGTGCATTGGGGAATAACTCAACGGAAAGTTTTTTGTACGATACATAGCCAAGCATCGTCAGCCCGATAAAGAGCATGCTGATAAGAATTCTTCTTTTTAAAATAAAGTCCATTTTCTGTCTTATAAGAAAATTATCAGGGCTATACAGTTACTTTCTTTGCACCTGTCAACCAGTTGCTGAAACTATCGAAGACCCAGTAAACGCAAGGAATTACAACAAGTGTCAAAAGGGTAGATGAGACCAGCCCTCCGATAACAGCCAGGGCCATAGGAGCGCGGAGAGAAGCGCTTTCTCCGATCCCGATTGTCAGAGGAAGAAGTGCAAGGATAGTAGTAAGACTTGTCATCAGAATTGGTCTGATTCTCTGTGTGCCGGCCAGAACTATCGCTTCTTTTTTTCCTATGTTATTCTCTCTCAGCTGATTAATCCGGTCAATAAGTAGTATTGCATTGTTTACAGCTATACCTCCAAGCATTATTATGCCAATATAGGCCATCATATTCAGTGTTTTTCCAAGGAAAAAGAAGGTCAGAACAGTACCAACGCCTGCCAATGGAATAGTGAGCATTATTACAAATGGTTGTATTATGGATTCAAATTGAGCGGCAAGTACCATAAAAACAAGAATCAATGAGAGCATAAGTGCAAAAGAAAGGTTCGACATGGATTCTTTCCGCTTGAGTTCCTCTCCTGTAAATTCTATCTTATAATCTACCGGCAATATTACCTGTTTCAGCGATGTTTCTGCTTCTTTTACAACCTTGTCGAAGGCTGTATTCCCATTTACCATTGCATAGATATAGCATGTCCTTCCCTGGTTTCTTCTTGTGATCTCTCTTGGACTGATAATTGTTTTGATAACCGCGAGTTCGCTGAGAGGCACTTTAACACTTCCGGCAGTAATCATTAGGTCGCGCAGCTGGTGAAGTGACAGATCACCAAGCTTTATGGTGATATCTTTCATTTCGCCGTCTTTTTCAAAACTTCCGGCTGCAGAACCTGATAAATAGCTTTTTATCTGGTTAACGACACTTTCAACGGTTACATTATAATAACTGGTTTTAAACCTGTCAATGGCCACTTCTACTTCGGGAGTACCTTCATCAAGAGAGGTTGTAATATTGTAAAGCCCCGGGCTATTTGTCAGAATAACTTTGGATTCGTTCACTATTCTTTCCAGTTCGTTGTACTCTTTACCGGATACCTCAAGTGAAAACGGAGCTTCGGTTGTCCCGAGAGATGACTGAAGGGCAGTCTCTTCTCTTGTAAAGCTGATTTCTATATCCGGAATAGTCTTAATGTATTTATCAATGAGTGAGATTGCTTCTTCTGTCCTTGATGCAAAATCGTTGGTGAGTATTACTTTGAGGGTTGCAGTCTTTTCCCCTTTTGTCACGGCGGTCTGGTTCAATGAGGAGTTATTATCAGTTCCTGCCTGGCAATAGATCATTTTTACCTTAGCTCCCAGAAGTTCCCTGATAATACTCTCTGTTTTAGAGGCTGTGCTTTCAGTACGTAACAGACTTGTTCCCTCGGGAAGTTTAAGGTTTACAGTAAATCCGGCAGATTCCGATTTAGGCATGAATTCGCTTCCGAGCTGTGGTATAAGCAACCCTGATGCGATCATCAGCAGAACCGATAATATTATGACGAGAGTTCTTTTTTCAATTATGTTTCTAAGAAATCGTTCATACCATTTGAAACGGAGGGGAGGTGTCATATCAACCTTTCTCTTTTTATCAGAGAACAATGTTGATACCAGCATAGGTATGACAAGCATTGCCACAACAAGGGAAGAGATAAGGGAAAATGCAACTGTCCAGGCCTGGTCCTTGAACATCTCTCCTGAAGCCCCGTGCAGATAGACAATCGGGAGGAAAACAACAATCGTTGTAACTGTTGATGCAGTTATTGCCCCACCAACCTCTCCAGTTCCCCTGATGACAGCCTCCTTTAAAGCCACACCTTCTTCCCGGAGGCGGGTAATGTTTTCAAGAACAACAATTGCATTATCAACCAGCATTCCGGCGCCCAGAGCCAGCCCTCCAAGAGTCATTATGTTAAGGGTGAGGTGATTAAAGTACATGAGATTGAAGGTGGCAATTATTGAAATCGGAATAGCGACACTGATGACCAGTGTTGTCCCTATTCTTCTGAGGAAAACGTAAAGTATAAACACAGCCAGAAGAATTCCTACAAGGAGGGTATTCTGAACTTCCCCGATTGCATTATGAATGTATGCTCCCTGGTCCTGGACTCTTATAAATTCATACCCGGGCAGAGCTTTTTCAAGATCTTTAATTGCTGCCTCAAGACTTTTTACAGCATCAACAGTATTGAATTTAGGTTCTTTATATATGGATAATCCTACACAACGTTCACCATTAATTGTTACAATATTCTGGGGATCCTTATTGGCAAATTTTATGGTGGCTACGTCTCTGAGATAAACAGGTACTCTTCCTGAAAGTGATGCGGATGCTGTACCCGGAACAGCAGTTGATCCGGTTGAAGAGGGTTGTTTAAAACCCACTACAATGTTTTCAAGATCATTGATGTCTTCAAGAACACTTACTCCTTTAACTGTATATTTAAGACCCATATCCACAATTGATCCTCCGGAGACATTTCGGTTATAATTATTGATCTGGGCAGCAATTACATCTGATGAAAGACCGAATGATTCGAGAATATATTTATTTGTTTCAATAACTACCTCACTTTCTTCGATACCGGTAAGTTTAACATCTGCTACACCTTCAATTCTTACCAGTTCGTTCCTGATATAGTTTTCAGCCACCTTCCTGAGTTCATCCATATTATTGATGCTGGCATTTTTCAGACCGACAATCATTACAGGAGCGGCATTTGGATCGTACTGTGAGATAGTAAAACTCTCGAGGTCTGAATTCTGGTTAAAAGCGTTCAGCTCTTTCTGAAGATCAAGAAATGCTTCATCCATATCCTTATTCCAGTTGTATTCAACTGTAATAGTGGCAGATCCAACCTGAGAGACAGATGATACCTGAACTACATCACTCTGTCGCATTGAAAGGGATTCGATCTGATCAACGTAGTTTTTTTCGATCTCTTCGGGTGGCTTTTCACCGGCTTTCAGTTCAATATATATCTTCGGATTGTTCAGGTCAGGGAAAAGATCTGTTCCCAGTTTACCGAAAGAGATATACCCCAGAAGAACTATCCCCAGCACAAGCATTAATACCGTAACGGGGTATTTTACAGCAAATTGGGCAATCCTGTTCATGTCAGTTATTTAATAATTTTTACCTTCGACTTGTTGCTGAGCGTTTCAAAACCACTTGTCACAACGCGTTCATTTTTAATTAGTCCTCTTGTAACCTCAACATCAGTAAGATTCTCCAGACCGGTTTCAATAATTCTTTCAGCAGCTACTCCACGGTCTATAATAAAGACAGTTTTTCCCTTCTGACGGGATAGAATAATGCTTTTGGGTATAACAATCACCGAATCTTTACTGCTTGTAACAATATCTGCTTTCACAAACATCCCGGGACGAAGAAGATAATTTGGATTGTCTATTGAGATATTACCTTTAAATGTTCGCGTATCGGCGTTAATTGCAGGTGATAATTGGGTTATACTTCCTATTATTGTATCCTCCGGGATAGTATAATTTGTAAGTTTAACAACCTGCCCCGGTTTAATGACGGAGATATATTTTTCAGGAAGCTGAACATCCATGTACATTACCCGGTAATCCATAATTTTAACTATAGTCGATCCGGTCTCAATCTGTGTGGTCTGAGTGTAATATGGCAGATCAACAATTACCCCGTCAATAGGGGCAATTATCCTGGTTTTATCAAGTTGAAGTTTTGCATTTTCAACTGTAGTTTTGGCATTTTCATAGTTGATACCTGCAGTCTTTAAATCCTTGAGCGTTACGCCTCCTTTTTCGTAAAGAGACTCCTGTTTCTTAAGTTCACTTTGGGTAAGTTCGAGATTTAGCTCGTTGGTTTCGAGCTTTATAGAATTTACATATTCCTTATCTTCGAGCCGTGCAATAAGCGCCCCGGCTTGTACTTTATCGCCCAGCTGCCACGATCTGCCTGTCTGAGGATTTTTTTCAAGGTAATATGAGGCTGTGATCTTTGATTTGAGTAAGATCTCTCCTTTTGGGAAAGCGGTACCTGTTGTGTTAATGAATTCTTCAATTGGTTTGAGTTTAATGTCCTCGACTGAAACAGGGATTTCAACATCAGCATTAAGGTTCTGGTCCTGATTCCTGCAGCCGGTAAATGCTATTAACGCAACTGCAATGATGAAAATGTTTTTTTTCATGGTATGATTAATTATGAATTATTTATTTAAGGTCATCACCGGTGTAACTGCTTCCTTCTTCTCAAAATCGTAAAGAGTCTGGATTTTAAGATTAAGAAGTTCAAGCTTATAGGTGATAAGCGAATTTGTGTATGAAAGCTGCTTTTCAGAAAGCTGGTTCTGATATATGTTGAGATCCATACCGGTAAGGTCGCCGTTCTTGTATTTTTCGAGATTTAAATCATACGTCAGCTGGGCATTAGTTACCGATTTTTTTGCAATTTCAATCTGGTTCTGAAGATTGAGGAGGTTCCTGTAAACTTTTCTGATACTCAGGATAATGTCATTCTGTTCCTCCTGCGATACAATATTTGCTGTTTCAATGGAAGCTTCCATAGCCTTAATTCTTGATTTTCTTTCACCCCAATCCCAAAGTGGAATAGTTAGTGAAAGTGCAACAGTCTCATTATCAGTTGGACTTGCATAGACATTCCCGAATTTCTCATTGTCGCCAAATAGTCCGAGGGAAAGCCCCAGGCTTCCTTTGAATTCATTCAGCGCTTTTGTCTGTATCAGATCGAACTGAGAATTTTCAATATCAATTTTGCGTTGACGGAGCTCCATCCTGTTAGCGAGGCCATTATCAATGGCAAAAGATATGTCAACTGCAACAGTATCAACGGCAATGTTGGGTAATACAAGAAGGTCATTATAAAGGCTCATACCGATCAGAAGCTTGAAGTCATCTTTTGCATTTTCCAGAGAGACCTGCTTATTCTCAAAATCAGATTTTGTTGTTGCAAGGTTTAATTCTGCCTGGAACATCTCTTCGCGTGGAGAAATGCCTGCATCGACTTTGTTTTTTGATACTTCATAACTTTTCTGCATATTCTGATATGCCTGGTTCGAGATTTCCAGACTCTGCTGCTGTTGATATACATAGTAAAAGGCCTGAGTAACCCCCTTCTCGAGCGCCAGTAATTGAATTGCATAATTTAGTTGTGCATTTTCAAGCGCTAACTGGAGTTCTTTTAGTGAAAGTTTTGTCCTGTTATAAGTGAAAAGTGGTTGATCAATGCTGATCGAAAGATTATTGCTGAAGCCTTTAGTCGAAGCTGCCGCATATTCACTGTAAGAATCATAATACCCAAATCTGTTAGTCAGGGAAATTCTTGCATCAGTAAGAACAATAGGTTGAGAGACTGTAAAGTTTCCATAACTTTCAGTTGTTGTTCTGGAGTTCCATTTTGAAATGAGGTCATTGAATTCTCTGTTCTGTGTATAACTGATGGGATTAAGAGTAAGCGAGAAGTTTGACTTCAATGAAGCGTTTTGTGCATTCAGATTCTCCTGACTTCTTATCAGGTTGAGCCTGGTTTTCTTCATCGCCGGGCTGTTCGATTCCGCTATTTTCAGAGACTGTTCAAGAGTGAGACCTTGTTGCGAATTACCTGATACTATGCAGGCAAAAAGCAAAAACAATATTAAAGATGATGTTTTGATTATTCTGCCAAAGTGTTTCATATTAATATTTTTAAGACATATTTCATTTAAGACTTTATACGATGTCACAAATTTATTTTACTTCATAATACCAAATCATCATGGTCACTTATCTTCTTTTTACCTCTTCCCCCTTCCCCCTTCTCCCAGGGGCGAAGGGGGTAAACCACAGGATGGCAGGGATTTTTAAGCCCCTCCCACTTTGGGGGAGGGGTTTGGGGTGAGGTATCACTTCCTTCAATTCTGTTTCACCCACTTAATAGCGTCTCCGATCACAAGCCTTCCTGCCGATTGGTTTGTTAAAACAACTTTAGCCGTGTCGGGCGAAAGGTAATACCTGCCAAGATTATTCCATCCTCCCTCAGCATTTTCATAGTCAAGTGTGATATCTTCCACACCTTCATCGTGATAAATTTTATAATGCATCTCCTTGTAGGGGCTTTCTTCCGGCTTCTCACCCATAGGACCTCCGGGCCCTCCCTGCCCGCCAGGGCCACCTGCTCTTATCATCATTCTTTGTGCGGTTTTCCCTATATAACAATAGACATCATAATATCCGGGTTCCTTAATAATTGCCGCCCATGAAATTGTTTTTTCTCCTTTTCCTGAACGCGTATAAACTGCCGATCGAATATACTTGCCATAATATGATGTAAGTACAACAGGTTGCCAGTATTCCGGAGTGTTCCATTGGCTTATCTGCATATATGTTTTTCCTTGTTTATTTTCAATGCCGAGGAGCTTTTTCAGAGGACTTACGGTGTTTTGTTTGCTGGAGATAAAACCCGGGTCTTCATTATCAACAATTATCTCTGAAGGATCTGTGAAGGAGGGCATTGAGGAAAGAGTTTCTTCTCCTGAAAATTCTTTTGAGTTACTTTTGGATTTAATAACCTCGTTGATTGGCATGTTAATTTCGCCGGGTATGTTCTTTGCAAACAATGTGTTTATCATCATCGCCCTGGGTTGGACATCAAGAACAATTCCTGTTTTTATTGATTCGCGCGGACCCATAAGTACTATTTTGGAAATATCTGAAGCTTCCATTCCGCGGCCCTGCATTGAAATGGTGAACCTGCCTCCGCCACCGCCATCGCCTTGTATCATCATGTCCTGTGCACCGCGACCCGGCCCTCCCTTTCCTCCCGGCCCTCCCGTGCGAAAGGATACATTAAATAGTCCGGCAACAGGTTCGGGATTTGAGGCTATGAAAGTCACCTGGTATCTCGACCTGTCGCCGACAATAATCTCGTTTACTTTAAGATCAGTGATCAGGAATCCGGGTTGATCTTTTCCCGTGAACCAATCCTTGAGATAAGGATAGAAATCGAATCCGAATTTCTCTTTCACATCATTATTGAACTGCGAAATGTCAACTCTCATAAAACGATGATCATCAATATATTTCGAGAACCATGTCTTGAATTCTTCAATACCTGCTTTTGATCTCAAAAGATTAAAGAGCCAGTCGCCTTTTACCGTCAGTACAGTTCTTATTGTATCACCAACAGGATTTTTTGCAAGCAAATCCTTAAAGCTGATCTCCTTCAGGATGAGATTTGCTTTGTCGTTATCAGAAAGAGCGCCAAGCATTGCCTGGAATCCACCCCGCGGCCCCTGCTGAGCTAACTGCTGTAAATGCGATTCAAAAACAGAATTTATTACCGGATAATCTGATGAGTAAAAATTATTCTTAAAGAAGTAAAAACTGGGTCCAAGACGGTACCTCGTTGGTTCGTTGGAAGCTACCCCGTTAACAAACCTGAAGTTTTCTCCGCTGATAAATGTGTTTCTGATAAAAGTATTAAATAGCCTGACCTGCAATTCTTTATCAGTAATTACCTGGTTGTTCCGGGCCATTCTCTTCTTCTGTCTGATAAACTGTTTATTAAATCCTGCCTGATTCAGAGTTGAAAGTTTTTCGGGGAGCAAAACCATTGATGGCTGAACCTCGGCCCTCGTCTGAGTGCTTTTCTTCGGATAAGAGTAAAACTGAACGGGAACCTCCACGAGACTAAGGGTCTTAAAAGGATATTTGGTAGAGAAATTCGTTTCAAGTTCTCTCATAATTCCTGAAACCAGGTTTGATAAGGTGTCTTTTATCTCAACCAAATCTTTTTTATAGTAGTCGTTACCCGGGAAATGATAACTTATATATTCAACAGAATCAACCTTAAGGGTATCCGACAGGTAATTACCAATCGCGAGTGTAAGTCCGGTCAATGGACTTTCGGGGTCGAAAACACTATATCCTTCTTCTGTTTTCATCCTTCCCTGCGAAACTGCAGTGAGTCCGGCTTCAGTCTTAACGCGTAGCTTAAAATTTGTGAAATCAATCTTGATCCGGGCCGGGTTAGAAGGATAATAATTGAGTGCTGTTACCGGATACCAATGTGTTTCCGGAGTTAAAAGAATAAATTTTTCTTTCAGGAAGGATTGCCGTTTATGTACGTTCACCATAGCGATCCTGTATGGAGTCTCTTTAATATTATCGCTATAGTTGGGGTAACAAAATGATTCATTGATGGTTCCTTCATAAGAAATCACAATACTGTCTCTTTGTCCCGGGTTAAGAACTTTTCCGGGGTTTATTTCAACGATATGATTTTTCTTTGTAAAATTCATGTCCCTGCCGCCAGAAGTAATCTTTTTGACATTCAGTGACGGGTTAAGAGAGAAGAGATACCGGTCGAGAGGCTCTTTGTTATCATTTATTATTTTAATATCTGCTGAAGCTTCAAATGATTCGCCTTTATGAATAAAATCTATTGAGGCATCAGTTATGCTTGCAAAATTTCTGTTTTCGAACAGTCTGTTCGTCTCAATTACATCGTTTTTATCCTCAATTCCCTTGCTGTAAACAGAATATGTATTAAACCCGCAAAGGCCGGCGCCTGCAAGAAAAATAATTAAAAATGCTATTGTCAGGCTCCTGTGTAATTTGGATTGAGGCAATCGCTTGAATAACAATACAGTTGCCAGAACAAGCGCCAGTCCGAGGAAGAAATAGAGGAGCCTTTGGTTAATTATATAGCCAAGATTATCAAAACCTATAACCGCCGATTTGAAAACAGGAACACCGAATGCCATATAGTCGAAAATAGAACCCATTCTGAACCAGAGATAGAACATATTAAGGGCTGCTATACCCAGTAATATCAGGAATGTTATTGCCTGGTTTCTGATAACAGACATTAACACGAAAGCGAGCCCGAGGCTGAAAACAATTGTAGGAACACAAATAATAAGCAGATAAGAGATGTACGCCATGAAATCAATTGACATGCTTTTTGAAATGATATTCATAAGAAGGCCGATAGCAAGTATCAGGATATCAAGTCCAATGAAAAGGCGAAGGATTCCCCATGTTTTTCCAATAACATATTCAAAATTCGACATTGATCTCGTGTATAAAACTTCATTTGTGTCAAGCTTCTTGTCTCTTTTCAGAAAGTCGGCTGCAAGAAAAATGACAACAATGGCTTGCCCTATATTGAGCAGGTAAAGGTTGATTAGCGGTACCGATGAGGAGATTGATACCAGGTTCCACGACTCATCGCCAATCGGTGAAAAAAGACCGATATTCATAAACGTGAAAATGACCAGGGCTCCCAGTGAGAATATCCTGAAGAACCAGCTTCTCCTCAATGTTTTTGCCTCATACTTTGCAACAGTAGTTATATTATGCAGGAATGCCATAGTTATGTTATTAATTAATCAGTAATATCAGCATGTAACTTATGCTCCATAAAATATACATAAGCGTGCTCAATATTCGGGATAATACCGGTTGAACTGAATTCAGGAGGATCATCCGAAACAATCTGCACCTCCCATCCTGTTTCAACGGGAATTGTAGAGATAACATTATAGCGTTCTTTAACCTTTTCATAATCATAAGGGTTAAGGTTAAGCTTAAATACATGGCCTTCAGCATGTTTTACCAGGTTTTCCGGTGAACCGGAGAATACAAGTTCCCCTTTATTCAGAAGCGCCATTCCCTGGCAGGTAGATGATATATCCCCAACTATATGAGTTGAAAGAATGATAGTTACATCGTGCTGGCTTAATTGCGACAGGATGTTTCTGAATCTTATTCTTTCGTCCGGATCAAGGCCGGTGGTCGGTTCATCAACAACAATGATTTTTGGATTTCCAATGAGCGCCTGTGCAATCCCCAGACGTCGTTTCATGCCACCCGATAATCTGTTGGCCTGTCTGTCGCGTACTTCAAGTAGTCCGACCTGATCAAGCAGTCTGTCAACTTCTGCAAACCTCTCTTTCTTGTTTTTTAACCCGGCAAGCGATCCTGAATAATCGAGGAATTCCCATGTTTTAAGTGAAGTAAAAAACCTGAAGTCCTGAGGCAGATACCCAAGTATGCTCCGAAGCTCTTTCCTGCACTTCTGGATATCCTTTCCATCAACCAATACTAATCCGGAAGTTGGTTTCATGAGAGTGACAATTATCCTCATCAGGCTTGATTTACCGGCTCCGTTAGGTCCGAGGAGCCCGAACATTCCTGTTCCAAATTCAAGGTTAATATCTTTTAATGCATGATTGCCATTCGGATATATCTGGTTAAGTCCCTGAATCTCAATTTTCATAAATGGCTATTTAATTTCTAATTTGAACGACCGGTTTCTTATCTATGACGCTATAAAGACGGCATTTATTTCATTTGTGGCAATAAAAAGTTATATTGTACAATTTAAAATTCAATTTGCATCAATAATGCGGTTGCAACCACTGAATTTTTGCATTGTAAAACTAATTCCTATTTTTGTAGATCAAAAATCCGCGGGTGTCTTATTTCACAAATAAAAGAAAGATTATAAATGATCCTGTTTATGGGTTTATCAACATTACGGGTGATTTTGTTTTTGACCTCATTGAACATCAGTGGTTTCAGAGACTAAGGAATATAAAACAACTCGGTCTGACAAGTTTTGTATATCCCGGCGCTAACCACAGCAGGTTTCAGCATGGCCTGGGAGCATTGCACCTGATGGATACGGCAATAAATACACTCAGAAGCAAAGGGGTAATAATATCATCTTCAGAAGAAGAAGCCACCTATGTAGCAATTCTGCTTCATGATATCGGACATGGTCCCTTTTCGCATGCTCTTGAAAATTCAATAATAAGCGGTATAACTCATGAAGATATTTCTCTGCTCCTGATGAGAAAATTGAACGAGAAATATGGTGGACGACTTGATCTCGCTATTGAAATATTCAGAGGGAGCTACCCCAGAAAATTCTTACACGAACTTATTTCCGGACAGATGGATATGGACAGGCTCGATTACCTTCGCAGGGATAGTTTTTTTACCGGGGTAATTGAAGGATCAGTCGGCTCCGACAGGATTATAAGGATGCTTAATGTGGTGAACGACAGTCTTGTTATTGAAGAAAAAGGAATTTATTCGCTTGAAAAATTCCTGATAGCGCGACGATTGATGTACTGGCAGGTCTATATGCATAAAACAGTACACTCTTCTGAAAGTCTTCTTGTAAAAATTCTAAAACGGGCAAAAGAACTTGCCCTTGCCGGTTATGACCTTTATGCTACTCCTGCGCTGAGATTTTTCCTTTACAATAAAATAGGACCGGAAGACCTTACTAATGATGGTAACTTTACTCCAGGCCTGATTGCTGCAAATTTTACCAGACTTGATGATACAGACATCCTGGTGTCTGCCAAATACTGGGCAGATCAAAGCGATAAAGTTCTTTCAGATCTGTCAGGCAGATTAGTACGAAGGGATCTCTTTGCTATTGAGTTGCAGAATGACCCTTTCGAGGAAAAAAGGGTAAATGAGCTCAAAAATATTGCAGGAGATTTGATGAAGGTGAGCCCGGAATTTGAAGATTATTATGTATTTACCAATACTATCTCAAATTTGGCATATACACCGGAAGCCCCGGAGGTCAGGATATTACTGAAGAAGGGAGAAACTGCTGATATATCGACTGTTTCAGATATGTTTGATCATAGGTTTCTGTCAGAAAGAATAACGAAATACTTCCTGTGCTATCCAAAAGAATGTCGATAACTAATAAAATAAAGTAACATGGAATTTACTGCCGCAACAATAGCCGGGTTTATAAAAGGCGAAATAGAAGGTAACCCAGATATTAAAGTCAATACAGTTGCCAAAATTGAAGAGGGTCAGGAGGGAGCACTTTCATTCCTTGCAAATCCGAAATATGAGCATTACATCTATTCAACAGGTTCATCCATCGTATTGGTAAATAAAAGTTTCATACCGGCGGAAAAAATAAAAGCAACTCTTATCAGGGTTGAAAACGCGTATGAGGCATTTGCCTCACTGCTTCGTCTTGTCGATCAGTCGCGGCAAAGAAAAAAAGGAATTCATTCCACCGCGATTATTGAACCCACTGCAAAAATAGGTTCTGATGTGTACATCGGACCGTTTGCCTATATTGGTGAGAATTGTATAATAGGCGAAGGATGCTCTGTTTACCCGCATGTTTATATAGGGGATAACACTAAGCTTGGAAGGAATTGTACTATTAACCCGGGAGTGAAGATCTATCATGATTGCCTTTTAGGCGAAGGTTGTATTATACATGCCGGGACGGTAATTGGGAGCGACGGATTCGGGTTTGCTCCTCAATCTGAAAGCGAATTCATGAAGATCCCCCAATTAGGGAATGTTATCATTGAAGACCATGTTGAGATTGGAGCTAATGTTGCGATTGATCGTGCTACAATGGGTTCTACAATAATCCGGAAAGGGGTCAAACTTGATAATCTTATTCAGATAGGGCATAATGTTGAGGTGGGAGAGAATACGGTTATGGCTGGTCAGACTGGCATTGCAGGGTCAACAAAAGTAGGAAAGAACTGTATGTTTGGCGGGCAGGTTGGTATTGTCGGACATATTAAAATTGCAAATGGGACAAAAATCGGAGCTCAGGCAGGCATACCCGGCGATGTAAAAGAAGAAAACACTGTAATTATAGGTTCTCCGGCGATAGATTACAGACAATTTCTTAAATCGTCGGTGGTTTTTAAAAAATTGCCTGAAATGAAAATGAAAATTGATAACCTTGAAAAAGAGGTAGAATCCCTGAAAAAGAGATAGTTTTGCTAATTTCGTATCTGAATAAGTTGTAATAAATTTAGTTATAAGACAATTTTCTCGATTGTTAGAAATATTTTTATTTTTTTTGTACCCGGAATCTTAATAAATTATTTAATGCTGATGAGTGAAAAACAAAGGACAATTGCAAAGGAAATAAGCCTTACCGGAAAGGGGTTGCATACAGGAATTAGTGTAACAGTAACATTTAAACCGGCTCCGGCCAATCATGGATATAAGTTTTGCAGAGTGGACCTTCCCGGAAAACCCGTAATTGATGCGCTTGCTGAGCATGTTACCGATACGTCAAGAGGAACGACGCTGACTCACAATAATGCCTCCGTATCAACTATTGAGCATGTTCTGGCCGCATTCCATGGTTTGCATGTTGATAATGCACTGATTGAGTTAGATGGAGTTGAAGCGCCAATAATGGAAGGCGCCGCATGGAGGTTTGTTGAAGCTATTAAGGAAGCAGGTATTGTTGAGCAGAAAGAAGACAGGAATTATTTTATTGTCAAACAAAAGATTACCTTCTCAGATGAAGAACATGGAGTGGATCTGATAGTTTATCCTGATGATCATTTCAGCATTAATGTTCTCATTGATTATAATTCGAAGATTCTTGGAAACCAATATGCCATTCTTGATTCTATTGATGACTTTGAAAAAGAGATATGCAAAAGCCGCACATTTGTATTTTTTCATGAGCTGGAGCCTCTTTTTAACAAGGGCCTTATTAAGGGCGGCGATCTCGATAACGCGATTGTCATACTTGAAAAAGAGGTGGAACAATCTGAAATAGATCGTATTGCCAAACTTTTTAACCGCCCTGGTATCAGCACGCATACTGCAGGGGTTCTTAATAATACTGAATTACGCTACCCCAATGAACCGGCCCGTCATAAACTTCTCGATATTCTGGGAGATCTGGCATTGGTCGGCCATCCGATAAAAGGTAAAGTGGTGGCAACCCGTCCAGGCCATAATGCCAATACAAAGCTGGCAAGGCTTATGAGGCAGGAGATGAAAAAAGCTCTTTTAAAACGGGATATCCCTGTTTATGATGCTACACAACCTCCGGTCCTGACAGTTGAAGAGATTAAGAAACGCCTGCCCCACAGATTCCCTTTTTTGCTTGTCGATAAAATAATTTCTCTTGACGAATCATCAATTGTAGGTATCAAGAATGTAACCTTTAATGAATCTTTTTTTCAGGGTCATTTCCCTGATGAGCCCGTCATGCCGGGAGTCATGCTTGTTGAAGCTCTTGCACAAACCGGCGGATTGCTTATTCTCTGTTCTGTTAAAGAGCCGGAAAAGTATTCAACATATTTTCTTAAAATCGACAAGGTGAAGTTTAAAGCTAAAGTGGTTCCGGGAGATACAGTAATCCTTAAAATGGAACTGGCCGATGTTATGAGAAGAGGAATTGTTACAATGTTCGGACAAGCGTACGTGGGGAACAAACTTGTTTTAGAAGGAGAAATGACAGCTCAGATAATTAAAAATAAATAGAAGATTAATGATCTCAGATTTAGCTTTTATCAATCCGGATGCCAGAATTGGTAAAAACGTTATAATTGAACCATTTGCCTATATCGCGGGAAATGTCATAATTGGTGATGGAACATGGATCGGTCCTAATTCAACAATCATGGACGGAGCCAGAATAGGACAAAAATGCAGGATATTCCCTACTGCAGTTGTTTCGGGTATCCCCCAGGATCTTAAGTTCAGAGGAGAGGATTCCACTACTGAAATCGGGGATAACACAACAATAAGAGAAGGCGTTACTGTGAATCGCGGTACTGCTGCAGTTGGTAAGACAGTTATAGGAAATAATTGCCTGTTAATGACTTATGCCCATATTGGTCACGATTGTGTTATTGGTAACCATTGTATTCTCGGGAATTCAACAGGGCTGGCCGGTGAAGTGAATGTTGATGATTGGGCCATTATCAGCGCCGGTACGTTGGTTCACCAGTTCTCGCGTATTGGAGCTCATGTCATGATAGGTGGTGGCTCAAAGGTTCGGACAGATGTTCCACCATTTATTAAAGCTGACCGCGACCCGCTCTCTTACCTGGGATTAAATTCAGTAGGACTGACGAGGCGCGGCTTCGAAAAGGAACGTATTGATGAGATTCACAATATTTACAGAGTTATCTATCAGAGCAGTATGAATATTTCACAGGCTCTTGAAAAGGTTGAAAGGGAATTTAAACCTTCACCTGACAGGGATTATATCCTGGAATTCATAAGAAAATCAGAAAGAGGAATTATAAGAGCCAGATAGGGACTCTTACATCGTGATTAATTTTTTATTCAAGAATGACAGTTTTATCTTTTGGATACTTAACCGAATAGGAAAGAATTATTTGCTTTGTCTCCTGTTGATTTATTTCAAGATCCCACTTTATTTCACCTGTCTGCGCATTATATTTTCCACCTGATAATTCAAAGGGTTCAACTGTTATTCCGCTGTTTGAAGAAATTGGGATCTGATCGTTAATGCCAATTTTCACCGGGTTCGACTTATTATTTCTTATTGTAAGCAAAAATGAAAACGTATCTGTCTTGTTTGATCCGATTATTTTCTTGCTTGTGAAATCTTTTCTTTTTTCCCTTTTAACGAGGATGCTGTTATCCGTTCCCAATGAGATTGTAAGCGTATCTGTTAACTGATTAACATTAAGGTACGATTTTCCGATGAACGAATTCTCGAAATAAAGGGTTGCTTCTCCGCTCTGGAGACTTAATTTCGCCCAGTCGGTAATATTAGCTGTCAGGTATGCCAGTGGTGATAATTTTGGCAAAGTTACATACTTAAAATCAGCCGGAGCTGTAAGGCGCTGAATTTCAATTGTCTGCAATTTGCCGTCAGCAGGTATGGAGTATGGGGCAGCAATATCGAATGTGATTGTAGTTTCTCCTACCTTTTTTTCAACTGTTATAGGAGGCGCCGGCATGGCTTTTTCCTCCATTTTGCTACTGACAGCCATTTCCATCATAACAGGAGCTTCGCTCATTTTTACACCTGAAACCTTACCGCTTAACATTCTTGATACCGGATAATAATAATCGATAAACCATGGATACAAAACAGGTATATCGCCGGACACCCAAGGCGTGGCATTTGAGAAACTTAACTTAACATCATTCCATGCAACCCCGGAATTCTGAAAAACATTTGCCTTGTAAAAAATTGTAACAGGATTTTTAATATCATCAACCCTGATGTCGTATGAAGGATACCATCCTGCATTTGTAACGACATAGCTGAAGGAGAGTTTACAGGAAACTTGTTTTTCAGAGGTTACGGTAACCGATATTTCACCAGACGGAAGTTGTTGTTTGCCAAGCTTGTTTGAGATCTGCTGCTGTAGCGAACTAATCTGTTTCTCATAATCCTTTATCAATCTGACTTTCTTCAGGTTTGTCATAGTGATCTGATCCATATTATTGGTGTACAGTTCCATAACACTTTTAAGCTGTTCCATTGTAAATGTTGTCTCTTTTACCAGAATAGCCCTGTTGGCAACAAGGAAAGCCTCTTTTTCCTTAAGAATACTGATTGATGCCTTCTCATCTTCAACTTTTATCTGCAGAGCCTCAATCTGGCTCCTTATACTTTTCACTTCCGGAGCATCCTCCAGATTCTGCAGATAATTATTCTGATGATTGACAGAGAGTATAGTGAATTCTCCAAATCCTTTAACCTGAATGCTCTGCACATCTATATAAGGCGAAAGGCCTGAAAGTTTAAGGATAGTTTTCCCGGGTATTAATGAGACGGATGTTTCATGATCAATCTGCGCCCTGTCGGGAAAAATGGTAACGTGCTTTATCTCAGCTTTTATCTCCTTCTCGGGCTGTGCTATAAGCTTAAGAACAGTCAGGATGAGAGTTAAAGATAGAATAACAGATCTTTTCATAGTTCCAATTTTAAAATTATTCTCTAAAGTTAAGATTTATTTTCTACAAAGGAATAAGTTGAATTAACCGTTCAATGGAGTATATATCTCTTATCTTGTGACTTTTGACTTTTATCTTTAACCGTTATACCGTTGTACCGTTGCACCGTTAAACCTTAATTATATGTTAAATATCTCTTTCCCTGCCCCGGATCGGTTTAATATTCTAAATTTGCGAGATATTAAAAAACTCAAAATGAAGGGACTAAGAATCGGAAATCTTGCAATTGCAGTTCCAATTATACAGGGTGGAATGGGAGTGGGAATCTCTCTCTCAGGTCTTGCTTCGGCTGTTGCAAATGAAGGTGGAGCAGGGGTTATATCGAGCGCCGGTCTCGGTCTTTTGTATAGAGAATTTTCATCAGATTTTCTCGTAGCCAGCATACATGGACTCAAAGAAGAGATACTTAAGGCACGTGAAAAAACTTTAGGTGTAATCGGTGTAAATGTTATGGTTGCAATGACCAATTTCGACGATATGATTAAAACGGCAATCTCTGAAAAGGTCGATTTAATTACGGCTGGAGCCGGTCTTCCACTTAATCTGCCATCTTTTTTGAAAAAGGACAGTATTACAAAGCTCATACCTATTGTTTCGTCGGCCAGGGCAACTAAGATTATCTGTGAAAAATGGAAAGCCAATTATGATTATCTGCCCGATGCTGTTATTGTGGAAGGCCCGAAGGCAGGCGGACATCTGGGTTTTAAAGAGGAGCAGATAGATGATATGGATTATTCGCTTGAAAAGCTTGTCCCGGAAATCGTCAGTGAACTGAAAGTATTTGAGGATAAGTATGATACAAAAATTCCGCTTATTGCTGCAGGTGGTATTTATACAGGGGAAGACATTCATAATATTCTGAGTCTGGGAGCCTCAGGCGTACAGATGGGTACCCGTTTTGTAACAACTGACGAATGTGATGCCTCTCCTGCATTCAAGCAGGCTTATATCGAAGCCGTGAGTTCGGATATTGAAATAATACAAAGTCCGGTAGGTATGCCGGGCCGGGCTATCCTTAGCAACTTTATTACAAAAGTAAGAGAGGGGAAAAAACAACCGAAAAAATGTCCTTTCAAATGTATCAAGACATGTGATATATCAAAAAGCCCCTATTGCATAATAATAGCACTTATTAATGCACTAAAAGGTAATTTCGAGAACGGTTATGCATTTGCGGGGGCTAACGCCTTCAGGGCAACTAAAATATCTTCGGTAAAAGAGATATTTCAATCACTGCTAAAAGAATATAGAGAAAGTAAGTAGTCTGACTTTTTAATGTCAGTTTTTGAATATTGAATGAAGAACAACGAATTTTGATTTTTGAATTATTTATTTCTTACTTCTCAATTCGATTGTTCGATTGTTCAAATGTTCAAATTTAATTGACCAGGTTAAGATAACTTATTGTTCCCGCTGCTTCTACCACTTTTGCTTTAGTTGCCATCGGACAACCCGGAACAGGACAATTGATTATTTTATGTTCTTTATTGTCAGCAGGTTCCCATCCCATAATAAGATATAAGGTAAAAAACCCGATAATATATGCTACCGCAATATGCCATCCGTTTTTAACCCAGAGAATTACATTACGGCTCTCAGGAAATTTATTTGTAATTGCCACCCCTGCAGACGATCCGAACCAGATCATTGATCCTCCGAACCCGACACTATATGCCAACATTCCCCAATCGTAATGGCCCTGATCGAGACAAAGCTTGGTAAGAGGGATATTATCAAAAACAGCTGAAAGGAATCCGAGAGCAAGAGCGGTCATCCATGAAGCATCAGGTAGCTCTTCCACCGGCATCAGCGAAGCACAGAACACTAAGCATAAAAGAAATATTGATCCTTTAATTGCTCCGGGGACCTCTTTCCAGGGAACGGGCCTGAGGAACGACCCTATTACAATTGCTATCCAAACTCCCAACGCCGGCATATCGTAAAGGATATTGGAAATGATGGCGCCGGCAAGAATAAGTCCCACATTAAATATTTTTACCCAGTCAATTTTTGCATTTGGGTTAGCATCCTTTTGTATCCTTTGGTATTTGTCCTGCTGATGCGATGCAAACCAGGCAAAAAACAACAGTGCAGTGCCGGCAGCAATAAACCCGTGTAAAACATTAAGTGCGCTTACCCCGTCAATCCACATCATAGTTGTAGTTGTATCACCAACAACACTTCCGCTGCCTCCTCCATTGCTTGCGGCAACAATGGCTGCAATATATCCGATATGAACTTTCTTTTTGAAAACAACCAGTGCAATGGCTCCCCCGATAAGAGCAGCAGCAATATTATCGAGAAATGATGATAAAATGAAAACGAAAACTAATAGTATAAAAGGACCTTTCCAGTCATCAGGAAGAAATCTTGGTAACACATCGGGTACTCCCGATTCTTCAAATATTTTTGAAAGAATTGCAAATCCCAGCAATAAACCGAGAAGGTTAAGGATAATTCCCCATTCCCCCTGCCTTAAACCTTTATCCATTAATTGTTCGCCAAACGGTGTCTGACCAAACAGATGTTCAATAAGGTGAAACCCGGGATCGAAAACAAGTTTAAAAGTCAATAATACAGTAAGTCCGATCACCGCCACCCAGAAAGTCTGTTTGTGAAATAGTGCAACACCGAGGAGAATAAGTCCGAAAATAATAAATTCTAATCTTACCGGTCCAACTGAAGGAACATTTCCTCCCGCTGCAAAAAGGCAGAAAGGCGAGAATAGAATCAGAGATAACATCAACATTTTCTTGCTGTTACGGACGAATAGGAATTTTAAATAGTTTTTCATTTATGAAGTTTTAACATCAATATTTATGGGAAAAATAAGAAGCGGCCAAGTTAAAGATAATTTATATATTTTTGCATGTTTATTTAGTCTGATTAATTCATAAACTTGGTGAGCCTTTGTGTAATCCTTTGAGTACCTTTGTGTTTAAAGAGTTTTACCACAAAGTATCTCAAAGGGAAGCACTAAGTAACACAAAGGAAAACAATGAATTAAATATGTTCATGAATAGGAAAGGTTAGCTTAAATATAATTGGTGAATGTGTTAATATCGACAGAATATCAAGATAATAATTTAAACGAAGAAAATCGATCAACATATTAACAAAAGGATTTCAGGATTGTTCTTATTAACAGATAAATACAGTTGGGCAACAAAATGATGGAAAAAGATCAGGACAAGATACTAAATGATGTAACATCAGGCGAATACAAGTATGGCTTCTATTCTGATATTGAAATGGAAAGGATCCCAAAAGGACTTAGCGAGGATGTTGTAAGAATTATTTCAACAAAGAAAAATGAACCTGAATGGCTGCTCGAATTTCGTCTGAAAGCATACCGGCACTGGCTGACAATGAAAATGCCAATATGGGCAAATCTTAAAATACCACCTATTAATTATCAGGAAATTATTTTCTATGCTGCCCCGAAACAAAGACCAATCCTTAATAGTATTGACGATATTGATCCCGAACTGAGAAAAACATTCGATAAACTGGGGATCCCGCTCACCGAACAGAAGCATCTCGCAGGAGTTGCAGTTGATGCAGTTATTGATAGTGTTTCTGTTAAAACAACTTTTAAAGAGACACTTGCTGAAATGGGAATAATATTCTGCTCATTCAGCGATGCTGTAAAGGAATACCCCGACCTCGTTAAAAGATACATGGGCTCGGTAGTGCCATACACCGATAATTTTTTTGCCACCCTGAACTCTGCAGTTTTCAGCGATGGTTCATTTTGTTATATCCCAAAAGGGGTAAGATGCCCTATGGAGCTCTCAACATATTTCAGGATAAATTCGGCAAATACAGGTCAGTTTGAACGCACACTGTTGATTGCAGATGAAGAAAGTTATGTCAGCTACCTCGAGGGTTGCACAGCTCCATCGCGGGATGAAAACCAGCTTCATGCAGCTATTGTTGAGATTGTGGCAGAAAAAAATGCCGAGGTGAAGTATTCAACGGTACAGAACTGGTATCCCGGCAATAAGGAAGGAAAAGGAGGGATATTTAATTTCGTTACCAAAAGAGGGATGTGCAAGGGTGAAAACTCAAAGATATCCTGGACACAGATTGAAACGGGGTCTGCAATTACCTGGAAATATCCCTCATGTATTCTGCGTGGTGATAATTCAACCGGCGAGTTTTATTCGGTCGCCGTAACCAACAATCACCAGCAGGCCGACACAGGGACTAAAATGATCCATATCGGGAAAAACACAAAAAGTACAATCGTCTCAAAAGGTATTTCAGCCGGGCATGGTCAGAACAGCTACAGGGGGCTTGTAAAGGTTTTGAAAAACGCTTCAAATGCACGGAATTATTCTCAGTGCGATTCTTTATTGCTCGGAGACAAATGCGGAGCGCATACCTTCCCTTATCTTGAAGTTGATAATCAAACCGCTATAGTTGAACATGAAGCAACAACTTCAAAAATCGGTGAAGATCAGATTTTTTACTGTAACCAGAGAGGTATCTCAACTGAAGATGCAATCGGGCTTATTGTAAACGGGTATGCGCGCGAGGTAATAAATAAACTGCCAATGGAGTTTGCTGTTGAGGCTCAGAAGCTTCTTCAGATAAGCCTTGAAGGTAGTGTAGGGTAGTTAAGATAAAAGACAAAAGTACAAAGATAAAAGTAAGAAGTAAAAAGATAAAAGTAAGAAGTACAAAGATAATTGTAAGAAGGGAATATCATGTTGATTATTAAAAATTTAAAAGCAGCAATCGAAGGTAAGAATATTTTAAAAGGGATAAGTCTTGAGGTTAGGCCCGGGGAGATACATGCAATAATGGGTCCGAATGGATCAGGAAAAAGCACTCTCGCGGCCGTTCTGGCCGGTCGCGAGTTTGTTGAAGTAACTGAAGGGACAGTTTCATATTACGGGAAAAACCTTCTTTCTATGGCAGCCGAAGACCGTTCAAAAGAGGGAATATTCCTCGGATTTCAGTATCCGATCGAAATACCCGGAGTTAGTATGGTGAATTTCATGAAAACGGCTGTTAATGAACATCGTAAACATAAAGGTCTCGAACCTCTCTCTGCATCAGATTTCCTGAAAATGATGCGCGAGAAGAAGGAACTGGTTGAAATAGATTCTAAACTTGCTAACAGGTCTGTTAATGAAGGTTTTTCAGGCGGAGAAAAAAAGAAGAATGAAATTTTCCAGATGGCTATGCTCGAACCAAAACTTGCTATTCTCGATGAAACTGATTCAGGCCTCGATATTGATGCTTTGCGCATCGTGGCCAACGGGGTTAATAAACTTAAACGACCCGATAATTCATTCATAGTGATAACTCATTACCAAAGGCTGCTCGATTATATTGTACCCGATGTTGTTCATGTTCTTTACGATGGAAGAATAGTTAAAACAGCCGGAAAAGAACTCGCTCTTGAATTGGAGGAAAAAGGATATGACTGGATAAAAAAAGAGGTTGAAAATAATATACTGGCATGAACGGAAAAGGTGAAGTAACAGAAAAATATTTACAGCTTTATAAGGAAAATATTGATAGAATTTCCGCCAATTCTTCTCCTTTTATTAATTCTTTCAGGGAAACAGCTTTTCAGAAATTCAATGAGCTGGGGATTCCCACAAAGAAGAATGAAGCTTATAAATATACAAACCTGAATATCTTTTTTGACCACGATTACAAAAGCTATTTCATGCCGGTGACATCTGATTTTGTAAAAGCAGAAGAGTTCCGGTGCGATGTAGCTGACCTCGATACTCATGGAATAGTATTACTGAACGGCTTTTATCCGACGATAAACGAAAAGCTTCGTCAGCTTCCCAGTGGGGTCTGGATAGGCAGTCTTAACGAAGCGGCAGTGAAATTTGCTGACAAGATTGAAAAACACTACGGTAAATATGCAACAAGCGAAACCGACGGACTTATTCATTTGAATACCGCTATGGCTTCAGACGGTGTATTTGTATATGTCCCCGAAGGAGTGACTCTTACAAAACCTGTTCAGGTCGTCAACCTTGTTCAATCCGATGAGGATATGTTCAACCAGCACAGAAACCTGATAATTGTGGAAAAAAACGCTGAGTTTTCCATCATAATATGCGACCATACTCTTTCTCCTCAAAAGTTCCTGACCAATGCGGTTACAGAAGTTTTTGTTGGCGAAAACGCCCATTTCGATATAATAAGAGTTCAGAATGAACATAATGCCGCTTGCAAGATTACCAATACATTTATCCATCAGGAGAAAAACAGCGTTACCTCATCAAATAATATAACACTCCATGGCGGTCTTATCAGGAACAGTACCTATCATTATCTTGGTGGTGAAGGAGCAGAGAGCTATTCTTATGGCTTATTCCTGGCTGATAAATGGCAGCATATCGATAATTTTGTAAATGTTGATCATGCTTTTCCGCATTGCACCAGTAACCAGTTGTTTAAAGGGGTTCTCGATGATATGTCAACATGCGCCTTCAACGGTCGTATTCTTGTACGTCAGGATGCACAGGGCACACTGGCTTACCAGAGAAATAATAATATTCTTCTCACCGATGATGCAAAAATGGATACCAAACCTCAACTTGAAATTTATGCCGACGATGTAAAATGCAACCACGGAGCAACAGTAGGCCAGCTCGACGATGATGCCCTGTTCTATCTGCAATCGCGGGGAATAAATAAACGTGAAGCGAGACTCATGCTTATGTTTGGTTTTGCCCACGAGGTAATACAGAACATTAAGGTTGAAGCACTTCGTGAAAGAATGGATAACCTGGTGATGCAGAGGTTGAAGGGTGAACTTTCAAGGTGTGCAAGTTGTATGGTTAAGTGCGGATAACAGGAAAAAAAGTGAAAGATATAGCAGAAATAAGAGCCGATTTTCCAATCCTGAACAGGAAAGTTTACGACAAACCCCTTGTCTATTTCGACAATGGCGCCACAACACAGAAACCTCAATGTGTGATTGATGCATTAACGGAGGTATATACAACTTATAATGCCAATATACACAGAGGGGTTCACTTTTTAAGCGATGTCTCATCCGAAGCTTACGAAAACTCAAGAGAAAAAGTAAGGAAATTCCTGAATGCAGAGAAAAAAGAAGAGGTTATTTTTACTTCAGGAACTACCGGTTCAATAAACGGGATTGCATTTTCATTCGGTGAGAGATATATAAAACACGGTGATGAGATAATCATAAGCCATCTTGAACATCATGCCAACATAGTTCCCTGGCAGATGATGTGTGAAAGGAAAGGTGCCGTTCTCAGGGTAATTCCTATTAATGATGATGGAGAGATCATCTTTGAGGAATATCTTAAGATGCTTTCTTCAAAGACAAAGCTTGTATCTGTTGCACAGGCATCTAATGCTCTTGGAACAGTTCTTCCTGTAAGTGAGGTAATTGCTGCGGCACATTCCATTAAAGTACCGGTTCTTATTGATGGCGCTCAGGGTATTCAGCATGGAACAGTCGATATAAAATCAATGGATTGTGATTTTTATGTCTTCTCCGGTCACAAAATTTACGGACCAAATGGCATCGGGATCCTTTATGGTAAAGAAAAATGGCTTTCAGAATTGCCTCCTTTTCAGGGCGGAGGCGATATGGTTGATAAAGTTACATTTGAAAAAACCACATATAACGAACTACCTTTTAAATTTGAAGCCGGTACAATGAATTACCCCGGAGCCATCGGACTGGCAAGGGCGCTGGAGTATGTTTTGAGTATAGGAAGAGAAGATATCGCATTCAGGGAAAAAGAACTTCTTTCATATTCAACTGAGCGACTTTCACTTTTAAATGGATTGAAAATTTATGGTAATTCTTCGGGGAAGATATCCACCATCTCTTTTCTCCTGAAAAATATCCACCAATACGATACCGGCATGATCCTTGACAAAATGGGGATAGCTGTCAGAACAGGAACACATTGTGCCCAACCGGTGATGGACCGCTTTGGTATTGACGGTACAGTCAGGGCATCACTCTGTTTCTATAATACAAAAGAAGAAATTGATTTGCTTGCTGCCGGAATTGAAAAAGTGATAAGTATGTTTGCTTAAAAAAATTATATGACAATCAACGATGTACAGGATATAATTATTTCTGAGTTTTCTTTGTTTGAAGACTGGATGGATAAATATAATATCCTTATTGATCTAGGAAAGGAATTGCCGGTTATCGATCCTCAATTCAAAGTGAAAGATTTTCTTATTGAGGGATGCCAGTCGAAAGTTTGGCTCCATCCCTCTTATGATGGTAAAATGATAACTTTTACTGCCGACAGCGATGCAATAATAACAAGAGGGATTGTAGCTCTTCTTATTAAAGTTCTTTCGAAACGGACCCCTCAGGAAATATTATCTGCAGACCTCTATTTTATTGAAAAGATAGGTTTAAGGCAGAATCTCTCTCCGACGCGTTCCAACGGGCTTCTTTCTATGGTACGCCAAATGAAGCTCTATGCAATGGCTTTTGATGCAGTAAATAAATAGAATTACAATATGGACCCATCCGAACAACTTGAGATTGAAACCAGGATAGGAGAAGTTCTGAAAAGTATTTTTGATCCGGAAATACCGGTTAACATTTACGACCTCGGGCTCATCTATGAGATAAGTGTTGACGATGATCATATTGCGCATATCACTATGACTCTTACTGCTCCAAATTGTCCGATGGCTGAAGAGCTTGTTGAAGAAGTAAAATATAAAGTGGGTGGTACCAGAGGTGTGAAAGAGTGCGATCTTAAACTCACTTTTAGTCCTCCATGGGATAAAAGTATGTTAAGTGAAGAGGCAAAGCTTGAGCTTGGCTTTCTATAGAATAACCTGAATATGGCCACTTCAGAAGATAAAACCCTTTCAATGCTGATAAAGCGGAAAGCGCTCGGCCTGGGCTTTGATCTCTGTGGTATTGCCCGTTCAAAAATTCTTGCAGATCACAAGCCTGTTATTGAAAACTGGTGTTCCTCCGGTATGAACGGAGATATAGGATACATCTACATGAATGTTGATAAACGGATCAACCCTGACTTGTTATTTCCCGGAGCAAAATCCGTAATAGTTACCGGATTAAATTATTATGCTGACAAAAAACAGGGAGGGGACGGGGTTCCTGTTATCTCCAGATATGCTTATGGTGTTAATTATCATGATATCATTAAAGAAAAACTTGATAATCTTCTTGAGTATATTAATACTTACAGACCAGACGCTGAAGGGAAATCATTTGTTGATTCAGCGCCAATTCTTGAAAAAGCCTGGGCCAGGGAAGCCGGTTTAGGCTGGCCCGGACGACATTCTGTGTTGATAAACAATAAGATAGGTTCATTTTTCTTCCTTGGTGTCATTCTTCTGAATATTGATCTCGATTATGATGAACCGTTTAAAGAGGATCTTTGTGGTTCCTGCAGAGTATGTGTTGATTCGTGCCCTACAAAGGCAATCAACGAAAACAGGACACTTGATGTAAGACGTTGCATTGCATACCTGACTATCGAAAGCAAAAGTCCTGTACCTGATGAACTTGCACCAAAAATGGAAGGGAGAGTATTCGGTTGTGATAAATGCCAGGAGGTATGTCCATGGAACAAAAATGCAAAACCAAATAATAACCTGGAATTTGAACTTCCTGAAGAAATTACAATGATGACAAAAGAAGACTGGTTAAATCTTTCAAAAGATCAGTTCAAAAGACTATTTAAAGGAACAGCAATTGAAAGAAGGAAATACGAACCCTTCAGGCAAAATGTAACAAATGTTACAAAAGACTATAAATAAATTTCGTGTTTAATATCAGCAGTAAAATGTTGATAATTTTTTGAAAATAGTTTGTCAAACTATTTTGCTGTTCAAACCCGAAGGGCTGAACTTGCGGAGAAGCGATTGCTGGAATTCGAGCGGATTAAGGCACGTGAAAAACTAAGTCAAACAGAAAAACAACTTTCCGCTGTCTTGTATGAAAGAGGGGTGGATAATCAGTGATTTGCCATTATCCGTTCTAAAGGCGACCAGGCTTTATTTCGGAGCTGTCAATTATTATTTCATCTCCTGAAATGTTTCTGATTTTCATTTTGAATTTGTCTATTGTGAGTTTGTAAACTGCTTTGATCTTTTTTTTTACTCCGGCTTTATCTTCCAGATCAAGATTGCTTATCCATACTCCGTCTTCGCGAAGTGACGTGTCAAATTGCACAGTTTCAATTAACTCTAGTCCGGTTTCGCTGATTTGTATTTTGGGTTTTCCATTTGGTTTTTCTTCTTCAATAGCGTTGCCGTTGCCATCATTATTTCCATTATCTCCATTTTCACCAAGAGTTTTTTGCCTGGGTTTTACTTTTTTGTTGTTATAGTCGTCGATTTTATTTTTGAGGTAACTGCTGAAATATTTTTTTATTTCTACAGTCCAAAGTTTTCCTTCCTGCTTCATTTCAACCACTGCATTATCTAGGGTGTAAAGCACATCGGCTTTTTGTGAAAGTAATTCATCTAATGAAACCAACTCAGCCTTGATGCTTGTCTTTTTACTCTGCTTTATTGTTTTGTTCACATAATCCTGATTCACATCAAGCTGTTTGTAAGCGTAGATAATTTTTACAGTAGGAATTTTATCTTCAATCCCGGTATCAGTTTCAATAACTTCCTGATTGTTTTCTTCAAGTCCTATGACCTCTTCAATAATCACATCTACCAACTCCTTTGTGAGTTTCTTGTCAATGCCAATAAACTTAACCGGTGTAAATGTTCCCCGTTTGTTTATCATTCCGCCGTCCCAAAATTCTCCTAATCCTAAATCTACCCTGTCTTTATAACCGTCAAGTAAACTAAAAAGTTTTGCAACTGTTTGGGCAGGGTTCCGAAACAATCTAACCCCATCATTTATTTTCAAAACATCAAACTCCGCTTTTGCTTTTACAAGCCGGTCTCTTGTTGTCTGAATGGCATTGATTCCAATATCGCAGGCAATAAATTTTCTTCCTAAATCATTTGCAACTTTTACGGTTACGCCACTACCGCTGAAAAAGTCGGCAACTACAAGGTCTTTTGAAGAACTTGCTTTAATTATTCTTTGCAATAATTCTTCTGGCTTTTGAGTAGAGTATCCAACATTTTCTTCTTCTGTAAAAGCATATGTTCCAACTCCATTTTCATTAAAAACTTTCCCTAGTTCATCTTTTCCCATCCATACACTCCAAACGGGATGGTTTCGTAATCTATTTGCTTCTTCAATAGCTTCCTCTTTTGTATGATTTGGATTTTTTGATACGTAGGTCTTAAGATAAGTTGAACCTCCGCTACTTTCTCTACCTCTTGTGTAAAACCAGCCATTTTCATCTTTTGATAATGCCCCTGTAATTCTAGGAGACAATCCAAGTTTTTGAGGAGAATCAAAAAAAGCTTTATCACTGCGATAACAGTAAATAGATTCGTGGGATTTAGGATAGAAGTCGCCTGACCCTAATAAACCACAAACCCAAACTATTTCTGCAAACTCCCAATCTCCAAAAATTTCATCCATTATAACCTTTACATAATGCCCTACGGTTGAGTCAATGTGCAAGTAAATAGTAGCTTCTGAATTCATCACATATCTTACAGCGAGTAATCTTTCATAAAGCCAATTCAAATAATCTTCTTTCTGCCAAATATCCCCATACATTATTTCCTCACCAATCTCTTGATTTTGTCTGTCAATTTCATTCCTCCCCCCATTTCGCAAGTAGATTTTTTTTGTCCAATTAGCACCAGTAGCAAACGGCGGATCAATATATACCAAATCAACTTTAATGTTTTCGCTTTTCAGGTACGCACAGGCACTCAGGCAATCGCCATGAATAAGCAGGTTTCGGAAATCGGCATTAAGTTCGGTATCAATTTTTAATTTCTTTTGTCCTCTCTGACGTACTTCTTCGGTAACAGTAGTTTCAAAGAATTCAATTTTATCTGGCAATCTTCTTCCCTGAAAACTCAGAAGGGCTTGTCCCCTTGCCGGTTCAATTGTATAGTCAATTGGTTTCTTCATCTTTATAGGGTATATTTATGACTCTGTTTGTTTCCAATAACTCCTTAATGCGTGGCACAGTAAATTTAAAGGTCTTCCCATTCTCATCGCAATGTGCTATGATTGGAAATCTTGGCCGGGAAGTAACGATATGAGTAATTTTATAAACAGAACTTTCCATAAGAAACTCACTTCCGATGAAGTCTTGAGGTAATCCGTGTTTCATCGCGAAAAACTCGGCTTCATATTGTTCATAGTTACCTTTTTCAGGGTTCACTACCTCTCCAGATATTTTTCCAGTGAAAGACGATAAGTTAAAGCTGATATTGCCAAGTGAGAGTTTTGAAAGCCCGTACTTTGATTTGATCGCATCAAATGCTGATTGGATCTCATTTCTCAAAACATCCAATTGCTGTGGACCGAATTGTTTGATGTAATTTTCCATTTTAAAAATGAATTATTTCATACAGCAATTCTTGTATTTCTTTCCGCATCTTCTACATGAACAACTGCTGGTTTTTCTTTTGATCCTAATTTTGCCATATTATAATGAGTTAATTATCTTTTTTAGTTCAGCCAAATGGGTGCTAAAATCGTTTTTCCCTTCGTCAATAAAGCATACATACTCAAAGTCAGGGTTGTATTGTTTGAAAAGAGTTTTTACAAATTGTTCTTTCTGCTGAAATTCCTCGGTGTAATATGGTTTCCCCTTGGTTTCAATCATCAGGACTTTTTTTATTCTCCCTTTCCTTTTATTCTCCCTAAAATCTTTTTGTGTTTTGTACTTTTCGCCTTCACGTTTCAGTATCAGGAAGTCAGGCGTGTATTCTCCAAGCGGTGTTTTGATTGTGAAACTTTGCAATTGTTTGTTGTCGTTATAACCGTTGTAATACACCTCAAGGTTTTTCAATTCGCCAAGCTTTAACATCTCCAATAAGGCAACACGTTCATACTCGCTGTCAAAACGGTAAGGAATGTAATTCAGTGAAATGTCCTGTGGGTCGGGATTTCCATCGATATCTATAAATTCATCCCAACGCATCTGCATACTTGCAGGCCTGCCAGCTAATCTGCGAACTTCATTTCTTTGAATGGGAGGCAAAGTAATTCCTCCAACATATTGAATGTTAGCCGGTAAAGTCCAATCAAGCAATTCAATAAATTCTTTCCCTTCGACAATGTATGATGTCGTTGTAACTTCAACTGCAAAACAAGCAGCAATATCTTTCACCAGATCAGCAATTTCAATTTTCGGGTGGTTGCTGATCCATTTGTTATTCAGTGCAATCTGCTGATGCACTGCGTTTAATTCTTTACCAAAATCTAAAAGCAACGTAGATTCTGAATACCTTCCGTACAATTGTTTTGATAAATCGAATAGGAAATTATCATAAGTGTAAGAAGCTGTTGCATACATAACAGTACCTTCTGAAACTCCTGTTACGCCTGTTTTACCTATTTCTCCTCTTGTTGTAGATGCTGAGTAAGGATAAGCCGCTTTAAATTTTTCAATAGTATATTCCAACAATTGTTTGCTGAAGTCGGTTGTTCCCTTTTTTATTTCAATTTTAAAATGTTTCTGAACCTGTTTAAAATTTAGTTGCCCAATTTGTGGTTTGCGTACAATTACAGGTAATTCATTTTCTTTTTTACCTTTTAAATCATTAATCGTAAGTTGGTAATTATCTTTCAACTGCCGGCTAAGCATTTCATAGTTACCTTCACCCAAATAAATCATCGCCGTTTCTTTTTTCGCGGAATCGACTTCACGAAGGCAACGACAGGTAGTTTGCAAAACAAAATTTTTGGTTGTCTCATTTCTTGGTAAAACAACACCGGTCAAACTTCTACAGTCCCAACCTTCTGTTCCGATCGCAACTAATAAAACAAGCCGCTTGTCGGAATAAGGTTTGTCTAAATTATGGAAAATGGCCTTACTTTCTTTTGGGAGTGGGTATTCCTTATCGGCAGTATAGAATTTGAAAATCTCATTTTCTTTTCCTGATCGGTTATTTGCATACCAGTCGTTTATCACAGGCAAAATTTCTTCATGCAAAACTTTTTTGCTTGGGCAATAAAACGCGATCTTGCTTTTTGCTCCATTCGAATAGGTAATGTCGTAGTTTTTGAAAAACTCATCTAATGAATCGGAAATGAATTTTTTCTCCCTCACACCCTCCACTTTTGTTACTTCCGGTATTTTTAAAAATTTTCCAATACCATCTGCAAGTGAGTAATTATAAACGATGTCCTGGATCTGATTGAGCCGGATTTCTTCATTGCCTACTTTCACTTTAGTTTTTACAAATGGGGTCCCTGATAAACCCAAAACAGCTACTACATTTTTGTGCTGATTTAATATGCTGACTGATTGCCTTAATTTTTTTTCTTGCTGACCACTTCCATCGTATGCATGATGCACTTCATCAAGAATTATTGTGAGATTTGGAATCTTTGAAAGTTTTTCACGCAGTTCGTTAGTTTTTTTTATTTCTTCAACAACTTCCTGCCCGATTTTCAATTGCCCTGTTTTCAAATATACCAAGTCTTTATCATCATATCGTTCCAGCACAACTTTTTCCGCATTGGTTATTAAGACCAGCCCGAAATTATTTATCTGGGTAAGTCTATTTACTTTTTCCAAATTTGAATTGTTACCGTGAAGTTTGTCCTTCCGTTTTGAGCTCAAACTGTCTAAAATTTCTATGTGAACATTTTGCTTCAAAACTTTTGCTTCATTAGCCGGGAATATCCATTCGGCCTTAAAATCTTTTATAGTTTGCAATGATGGAAGAATGGCTGTTTTTGCTGCATGTGGTGCAAACACAACAAAATTATGAGCAAATCTTTTGTCGGTTGGATTCATTTTTGCAAAATAAAAGTCAAGGTAAATGAATGAGGCCATCAAATAAGTTTTTCCCGCACCCATTGGCAAACTGAATAGATAATTTGGGTAATCAAAATCGTGAAGTAATTCATCTAAAACCTGGTTCCAGTTATGGCTCAAACCCTTTGGGTCATTCAATAATTCTTTTTGAAAAATTTTAAGCTCATTGTCCTGTGCAAAACCATTTAAAAATTGAAGAGTATAATTATCTCCGAAGACCTGATGATATTGATATTCAGAAACCTTGTTTGCATCAAATAACAAACCTGAACGAATAATGTCGGAGAGTTCTTTATTCTGGCCTACGAATTTTAACCAGAGATAAGTCTCAATTGATTTAAGTTGCGGCTCGCGCAGTTTGTCCTGCTTTTCAATATACTTGATGATATTGCCAACAGCCGATTGGTTATCCTCCCGTTGCTCCTTAATCCAGGTTTCCGTTTTATTCTCAATAAGGTCAAATATTGTGAGCATTTGCAGCTAAATAAAAAAATAACAGGTTAAAAATACTACTTAATTTCTGTCTTTTATATTCATCTTAAAAATTTTGCCTTTTTGTTTTTAAATCAGATTTGCTTTAGATTTTGATCAAAATATAGTTCCGAATAAGGAGGTTAAATGTATTTATCTTTATTATTTTTCCATATCTTTTTTACCTTGCTCTTGAATTTTCGTCTTTATGTTATAACACCTGAAATTATTTTGATAGACTTAAAACTAATAGAAGAATGCAGGGACGGAAATTTTAACAATTTCAGAAAACTTGTAGAAGTGACATCTCCCTTTGCATATTCGGTAGCTTTCAGGATGCTTTGTGACGAAGATCAGGCTAAGGATGTTGTACAGGAAACCATGGTTACAATATGGCAGAAGCTGAAAAAGATCAAATCAGCAGATGTCTATAAAACCTGGATATACAGAATTGTGGTTAACAAATGTTACGACGAATTGAGAAAACGAAAGAGAAATCCCGAGTTCATTGCAGATGAAAATACCTGGAAATCAATTTCAAACACGGTTTCAATCAATCCATCTGTTGAACTTGAGAATAAAGAGACTGTAAGGATCATAGCTCAGCTTACAAACAAGCTTAGTCCAAAACAAAAAGCAGTTTTCGTTTTATCAGACCTCGAAGAGATGTCGAATGACGAAATCTCTGAGATAACAGGGATTAGCAAGTCGGGGGTTAAATCAAACCTTCATTATGCAAGAAAAAGTATTACCGAAATGATTGAAAAATATTTATAGTGATGGAACCGGAAAGTGAAAAATATAAAAAAGTTGTAGGGATACTCAGAAATTCAAAGCCGATATTAACATCTGAAAGCGAAATTGAAAACGAGGTAATGAGAAGGATAGCAGGGCCTCAGCAATCACGGGCATATCTTTCTGATCTTATCGATTATCTGTTTGGATGGGTTTATATCGGATGGGTCAGAAATAGCCTGATTGCAGCATCAGTTTTTCTTGTTATTTTTTTTGTCTGGCAGCAAAGTATAATATTGAAACGGGTTGATTTCATCAGCAGACAGACAATAATCAACATTGGAACCTACTCTGATCCTTCTGAAGATTTTGAAAAAGAGCTTATGGTGTATAAGCTTTCAGGCCGGCGATTCCCATCACGCAAAGTAACTATATCTGAAAAACAGATGGAACAACTGCTCGATTCGGTAAATGATTTGCAGGTAAAATACAAAGAACTTATAAATATTATCAACGAAGATCCTGAACTGAAAAATTCGATTGGAAAAAAACTTATTGAACATAATCAACAAAAAACTAAAATTTGAAGCAATGAAAACATCACCGGTTAAACTTATTGCAGCATTTATTTTAATGATTGTTGCATCGTGCGACGAACCAGAGACAGTGGTTACCAATTATGTGCATCCCGACGGAACCGTTACAAGAAAAATTGAGATGAGAAACAAGAAGAATAGCTTCAAGATTTCTGATTTTCAGGTTCCATTTGACAAAACCTGGCTGGTCAAAGACACATGCGAGATCAGTCCGAAAGGCGATACAACATGGATCAAAACAGCGGTAAAAGAATTTAAAACCGCGATGGATATAAGTTTGTCATATAAAACAGATTCCGGAGTTAATAAAGAGATTTCAAGAAAAGCGCTCTTTAATAAATCCTTCAAATGGTTTAATACCGAATACAGGTTTTCTGAGATAATTGATAAGAAACTCAAATTCGGATTTCCTTTAAAAGATTATCTTAAAGCAGACGAACTTCTTTACTACTATTCACCAGACAATATAAGGCAGGCAAAAGAGCATGGAGCTGACAGTCTTAAATTCAAAGCTTTCAATGACTCAATCAACGCCAAAGTGGAAATCTGGACTTTTAAAAATATTGTCTCTGAGTGGATATGCGAATTTTCAAAACTTACCGAAGGGATCCCGGGAAGTGATATTGCCCGTAAATCCTTAAAGGGGCGTGTAGATGAATTTGTAAACATTGTTAAGGAAAATGATGTGAAATTCGATAGTCTTTGGAAGGAAGGAGTTATACTTAAGAAGATTCTGGGTGAGAATGATGCAATTAAATTCAAAACAGAAGCTGATTCTGCCCTGGAAACTGCCACCAGGAATTATTTCATCGACTTTAAAGATTATTCGGTAAGAATAGTAATGCCGGGCAAGGTTATCGGGACCAATGGATTTATTGACAGCAGTGAAGTGTTGCTCTGGCCCGTAAAATCTGACTATTTTTTGACAGAACCCTATGTGATGTGGGCTGAATCGAAGATCCCGAACAGGTGGGCCTGGATTGTTTCAGGATTGTTTCTGGCATTTGTAATTACCGGGGTTATTATGAGGGTCATAAAAAAAGGCTGAATTTCTCAGCCTTTTTAAAATTCAACCTAACAAACCTAACTTATTGACAATCATAATTATCTTACATAATCCTTTAACATAAGCATTAACTTTTGGCGCGTGAAGAAGATCCTGCTTTTAACAGTACCGATTTTTAACCCGAGCTCTTCGGCAATCTCTTTATATTTATAGCCATTGATATGCATCCTGAAAGGAATCCTGAACTCATCACTCAAAGAGTCAATCGCTTTTTCGATTTCACCTTCCGAATATTTTGATTCAGGTGAAATAAACCCTTTATCACCAGGCTGATTAATATAATAGAGATCTTGTGTCCCGTCAATAATTGTATTCTCTTTCACATTTCGCCTGTAGTTATTGATGAACGTATTCTTCATTATTGTAAATACCCAGGCCTTCAGATTTGTAAAATCCACAAATTTATCTTTGTAAGTAATAGCTTTAAGATAGGTATCCTGAACAAGATCCAGAGCGGTATCACGATCGGATGTGAGACTCATTGCAAACCTTTGAAGATTTGTCTTCATTCCGATAAGGCTGTTGTTAAATTCATACTGTGTCATAGCTCTTAATTTTTCATTGTTGCACAAATTTATACAAATAAATTAAGATAAACAAATCTTAATATCTTTAAATAGGTATATTCTATCTGTTTTATAAATAATGAAAATTTGTAATAATGACACATACAGTTACTTATAACCATTTTGTTTGGCGCTTTCCAAATAATGTATAAATTATTATTTCGAAATTTTATTGTATTGATAGAATTTATTAAATGTGACTATCGGTCATCTTAAATGGTTTAATGCCCTTCCCAGGATTAAGAAGCTAAAACATTATATATCAATTAGATACCCCCTTCTCTTTCAGGAGAAGGGGGCATAGCCGTCAACCTAAGGTTTTTTAAAACAAAAAACGAACTTTTGGTTAAAAGAGTAGTAATGCATTCTGATTTATACATTGTTACTTTTTTCATACTAATTTATAGAGTCTTCGAAATTTTTGGATAAAGGCTCTGGAAGAGACACATATGAATAACCACCGGTGCAACCGGTGGTAGAGCACCTCACCGGACAGGAAGCTCCGTAGGAGCGTAATATGACAGGGACGGATTGAAATGCTAGTATAATACTATTAAGATCAATAAATTACGCCCTTTCAGGGCTTGACATTAATAAGTTAGTCAGTACCCCGGCTGGCGCCGGGGGTTATTCATATTCGGCTCTTTCAGAGCAACGTTGCTTAGCAAGAAGCTTTTTAATGAATTAAGAACAACGAACAAACGAATAGCGAAATCAGAACTGTAGTTAATTTCTTAGTTCAACATTCGAATGTTCTTCATACTTACTTCTAATTATTTCCCGCCTGGCGAAGAACTTCGTCATAGTTAAAATGTATTCTGAGCCTTCATAATACTTCCATTTTTTCTTAGGTTGAAGGCTATGGGCCATGGGAGATGAGGTAAAAAGTTACGTGGGAGATGGGGTTAGGGGGATGAGGATTGATTAGTGGAAAAATGAAGCCGATGCGGGAATGAGTTCATAAAATATTAAGAAAAGGAAAAGAGATTGCCGATTATTAATCCAACTTTCGTAATTTTAAAGAAAAAAGATTATGGATTTAAATATTAAACTTAGCAACAGACAGGTTTTACGTGGAATGATTCTAAGTCCCGGTGAAAACCTGAGAGCAGTAATACTCTTTGTACATGGAATCGGCGAACACATTCATCGCTATGATTATTGGGCCGGATTGTTTAATAAGGAGGGAATAGGTTTTATCGGTGTTGATCTGCCGGGCCACGGCCGTTCTGATGGAAGAAGAGGTAATATTAAAAGTTATGCTCTTCTGGGAGAAATGATAGAAATTCTTCTTGGCAGTTGCAAAAAGACTTTCCCCGGAATACCGGTTTTTATCTATGGACATAGTTTAGGAGGAGGAATCGTACTCGATTACATTTTACGACGGAACCCTAAGGTTAAAGGAGCAATAGTGACATCTCCCTGGCTACGTCTTTCATTTGAACCATCAAGGGGTAAGCGTATTCTCGCGACTGTGATGAAAAATCTGCTTCCCGGACTTATCCAGCCATCAGGCCTTATTGTTACTCATATTTCCCACGATGAGAATGTTGTTGAGAAATATAAAACCGATCCTCTTGTTCATGGAAAAATTTCAGTGAGCCTTTTTCATGGGGCGATGACCGCCGCAAAATATTCGCTTACACATGCTTCGGAACTGAAAATTCCATTGCTTATTATGCATGGCAGTGATGACTTGCTGACCTCCCCGGAAGGAAGCCGGGAATTTGCAGGGAAGACCGGATTGGCGAATTTGAAAATATGGGATGGCGGATATCATGAATTGCATAATGAACCGTTCAAAGATGAGGTATTTAAATATATTATGGAGTGGATAAACAGGTAATGTAAAATTTCGGATTTCGGATTTACGATTTCGGATTTAAAAAGATGAACCTACCTGAAATCCGCAATCCACAATCCGCAATCCACAATCCGCAATCCACAATCCGCAATCCGCAATATGGACCTTAGGACTACTTTCAGGATAGAGCCATCGCTGGCTAAGATTACCTACACAGATCCGGTGATGTTCATCGGGTCATGTTTTGCATCCTCAATAGGCTCAAAGATGGAGATGGGTCGTATGCCGGTGATGATAAATCCGGCCGGCGCTGTCTTCAACCCTGTTTCAGTTTGTAATACAATAGAAAATATTATTTCGGGAAGGGAATTTATTAAGGATGACCTGCATTGCCATGAAGGAACTTATCTTAGTTTCTATCATTATACAGATTTTTCATCTGAAGATCCGGTAAAAGTTCTTGAAAAGATCAATAAAAGCTCAAAAGAAGCTTTGACATTTTTGAAAAATGCAAAATTTCTGTTTATAACGCTTGGTACTGCCAGAGTTTACAGATTTAAGAAAACCGGTCTGATAGTATCAAACTGCCATAAAATACCCTCCATTCAGTTTGAGCCTGAATTACTGACGGTTAGCGAAATTGTAGCTTTGTGGACAAAACTTCTGGGAAAATTATTCTCACACTTTCCCAAATTGAGAATTGTTTTTACTGTCAGCCCTGTAAGACATTGGAAAGATGGAGCCCATGGCAACCAGATAAGCAAATCGATATTGTTTCTTGCCGTTGAAGAGTTGCTTAACCATTCAGTAAAACCACAATATTTTCCTGCTTATGAATTGTTAATCGACGATCTGCGCGATTATAGGTATTATGATAACGACATGTTACATCCTTCTGATACTGCAGTTAATTATATATGGGATGCATTTTCCAGATGCTATATGGAAAACAAGACCTTGAATATCTGGAATGAGATTGTAAAAATAACAAAAGCCTGTAATCACCGGTTTAATAATGATTCTCATTCTAAAATAAATGTATTTGCAGAGCGGATGCTGAAGCAGATTTCTGAAATTGAAGGCAAAATTGCCGGAATAGATCTCTCCATCGAACGCGATTATTTTCTTGCTCTGATAAAAAAATAGTAGTATAATAAGCAATCGGTTAAACAATTGCTTATTGTTTATGGGAATTAATGAACTAACGGAGAGAATCTATAGCTTTAATAAAACCTGCCGGATCTTTCGTTACAATAAGCCTGTCATAAGCTTTCTTAATATACTCTTCAGGAGAATCAGTGAGAATAATTTTCTTTATCATTAAAGACTTACTAATATTATTGAAATATCCGATTTTCTTTTCGGCAAAATCGAAGGCGCTTGAATTGACAACAAGATATTCAAATGGTTTTATTTTATGAATCTCAATTACTTCAGATGCAGGTAGTATTCCACCTGTAAAAATTACATCAAATCCTCTTTTCTTCAGGACATATTTATAAAACAGGAAGTTGTTATCAGTCAGATTATCTGATGTGTTAATCATTGCTATTGCCGGTTTCAATTTGCCTGTTACCGGTTTGAGAAAGTTATCCTCAATTATAATAAGCTGCTTGATAGTATTCCTGATGAATTGTTCCTGTGCTCTCGAAAGGCTTCCTGTTTGCCAGAGAATCCTTGCTTTTTCAAGAAGGGGGTACAGATAGTTTGAATAAGCTGTTTCAATACCCTGATATTTAATGAAGGGCAAGAGAACTTCATTAAATAAAACCTCATTGAACCTGATTGCCGACATCAGAATTTTTCCCGGCTGGAAATCCTGATCGGGATCATCATTCTTACTGCTGACCGTCATTACCTGCTGCGTAAGTTCATCTTCATCAAGCCTGGCAATTTTTGAAATTTTCAGTCCATTACGGTTGAGATATGCAACATTGAGAATCTTCTTAAGTTCGGTTTCGCTGTAAGTTCTTATATTTGAGTCGGTCCTGTCAGGCTCAAGTACCTTGTACCTCTTCTCCCAAATCCTGATGGTATGGGCTTTAATGCCCGAGAAGTTTTCAAGATCTTTTATCGAAAAAATATTTAACCCTTCTTCCATAGCTATCTTTTAATAATAATTATAGGATAAATCGACATTACCGAGATAAATTAAAAAATTAAGAAACGGTTTTGTTTATCAAACTCTTATTAACATTCTAAGTGAGCTGTAATAAACTGCTATTCAGATTCTTCAACCATTATTTTTTTTACTGTTCTTGTCCCGTCACTGAAAATGATTGTAACCAGGTACATGCCCCTTTTAGTATTTTCGAGAAAGATTTTGACTAATTGCTGAGGGTTATTATATTGTGCTCTTAGAATATCCTGACCGATGATATTGGTGATCTTAATAAAAGAGATATCTCTGTCGGTTTTAATCGTAAAACTGTTTTCCCTGACAGGAACGGGGTAGATACTTACATTTATATTAGCGACGCCTCTTGAAATATCTTTTTGAGGAATGGCACCAATAACATTAATAGTATCCTTCTGGGCTTGAAGAGTTAAAGAAAAAATTAAAAGAAGTATAAAGAGTAAACTCTTTTTCATAAATATCTTTTAAATGATCTGCATCAAAAATTGTGCTAAAGGTAGCAATTTTTTTAATTAAATTGATCTAATAGTAATTTTGCCTTCTCCAGATCGTCAGGAGTGTCAATTCCAATACTTTCCCATGATGTAACTGCCGTCCTGATCCTAAAGCCGTTTTCTATCCACCTGTTCTGTTCAAGTGATTCTGAAATCTCGAGAGGACTGCGCGGTAATAAAGTTAATTTTTTCAGTGTTTTTGTCCGGTATGCATAAAGTCCAATATGTTTATAATAAACATGTTTCAATGACCAGTCGCTCTTTTCAGTATCTCTGATAAACGGTATTGCAGCCCGGCTGAAATATATTGCATCTCCTTCTGTATTTATAATCACCTTTGGCTGGTTTGGGTTGAAAATATCCTCACCCGGGTCAACCTTTCTTACCAGTGTTGCTATTTCTACACTTTCCCCGGTGAAGCATTTCATCAGAAGTTCAATCTGTTCAGGTTTAATGAATGGTTCATCGCCCTGAATATTAATAACAATATCAATCGGGTCATCTGACTCCATTGTTATTTTATTAACAGCTTCTGCACAACGATCAGTTCCGCTTTGATGATAGGGTGAAGTCATTAATGCTTTTCCCCCGAAGTTTATTACCGTATTATAAATCCTTTTATCGTCAGTGGCAACATAAACCCGGTCGAGCAATTTGCAGCTTTGCTCATATACTCTTTGTATCATTGGCTTATTCCCTATAAGCGCCAGCGGTTTGCCAGGGAACCGGGATGACGCGTATCGTGCAGGTATAATACCGGCAAAATGATATTGTGGGCATGATTTCATGTTGCAAATTTACGAAAAATGGATTTCCCAATGTTTTAAAAAAACGTTAAATTCGCAGCATTGTAAAACAGAAAATGAAAGATCTGCAAAATATTAAACAAAGATTTGCAATAATTGGTAATTATGAGGGACTTAACCGCGCAATTGACATTGCCGTGCAGGTTGCCCCTACCGACCTTTCAGTCCTCATAACAGGTGAAAGTGGAACAGGAAAAGAGATTTTTCCTCAGGTAATTCATAATTATAGCGCCAGGAAACATGGTCAGTATATTGCAGTTAACTGCGGCGCTATACCTGAAGGGACCATAGATTCTGAACTTTTCGGACATGAGAAAGGCTCTTTCACCGGCGCTACAGAAAGCCGCAAGGGTTATTTTGAAGTTGCCGATGGCGGAACAATTTTCCTTGATGAGGTGGCAGAATTGCCATTATCAACTCAGGTACGTCTCCTCAGAGTACTCGAAACCGGTGAGTTTATCAGGGTTGGTTCATCAAAAGTTCAGAAAACAAATGTAAGGGTTATTGCCGCAAGCAACGTTGAGGTGCCAAGGGCAATTGATAATGGTAAGTTCAGAGAGGATCTTTTCTACAGACTTAATACTGTTCCGATACGAATACCCGCTTTGAGAGAAAGAGGCGAAGATATTTTTCTTCTCTTCCGGAAGTTCGCGGTTGATTTTGCCGAGAAATACAGAATGCCTGCCATCAGACTCGATTCCGAATCAAAAAATGCTCTTCTTAATTACTCGTGGCCGGGCAATGTCAGGCAGCTTAAAAACATTACCGAACAGATATCCATCATCGAAAACGAACGGGAAATTATTGCTGCAACACTCGCCAATTATCTGCCTGACTACGGTGGAGCTAAGCTTCCTGCAGTTATAAAACGCGATGAAGACAAATCATTTTCTTCGGAAAGAGAGATATTATATAAGATACTTTTCGATATGAAAAGCGATATGAACGATTTGAAGAAACTGGTTTTTGATCTTATCAGACGCGGAGAGATGGATGTTACTTTCCGGGAAACCAATTCAAGGGTTATTAAGAATCTGTTCAATGAGGCTGACGAAGAGGAGAGAGTTCAAAGAAATACTGAAGCTCCATCTGATGATTTTTCACCAAATCAGAACAGAAATGATATACAGGATACTGAAGAGATAATTGAGGAATCACTTTCACTTTCTGATAAAGAGGTTGAAATGATAAAAAAGGCTCTTGAAAAATATAATGGAAAAAGAAAGATGGCGGCAAACGAACTTGGGATTTCTGAACGAACCTTATATAGAAAAATTAAAGAGTATGGAATTGAATCGTAAAAGAATTGTCGGTTTTTCAATTAAAATAGATTTTCTGCTTCTGTTTATTATTGGAATTGTAATATTAAACGGGTGTAAGATATCATATTCGTTTTCCGGGGCCAGCATATCTCCGCTTGCAAAGACTTACAGCATACAATATTTTCAAAACAGGGCTCCTCTTGTTCAGCCCATGCTGAGTCAGTATTTAACTGATGCACTGATTGATAAATGCAAAGCTCAGACTAGTCTTACATATTCTACTGATATTGGCGATGTAAATTTCGAGGGAGAAATCAGTGATTATAATACCCGTCCTTTGACTGTAGCTGCTGATGCGCGGGCTGCCATGAACAGATTTACTATCACGGTAAAAGCTAAATTTACAAATGCCGTCGAGCCGGAACTTAATTTTGAACAGTCATTTTCGAGATATGAGGACTATGACAGCAACCTCGACCTTAGCCAGGTTGAGAAGCAGCTTTCAGATAATATTATTGAAATGATTGTAGAAGATATTTTTAATCAGGCCTTTGTCAATTGGTAACCGGCATGAACAGGAATGACTTTTTAAACATGATTGAGGAGACAGTTCCGGTTAATCACCAGATGTTACGGGATTTATACGAGTTGATTGATATTTTTCCATATTTTCAAAGCGCCCACATGCTTCTGCTAAAAGGGTTGCAAAACAATGCTGATGTAAAATTTGAAAATCAGCTCAGCCATTCCGCGATTCATATTGCTGACAGGGAAGTGTTGTATTATCTTTTAAAGAAAAGAACTGCCCCCGAAGTTGAGTCAGATGAAGTTAATCAGGAAAGTACTTCCACGGGAAATAGCGAACTACTGGAACTCGATCTTGCTGATAACAAGATAAATATGACTGATAAAAGTACTTTTAACCATGAACAACGGGACGCTGGGGGAAAGAACACTAAAAAACAGATACAGTCAGAACTTATTGATAAATTCATTATTGCTAATCCAAGGATAGAGCCCGTTAAAGGAAAAACAAACCTGCTTTCGGAAGACATTTCAAAGCCTTTTATTGAAGAAGAGGGATGTTTTGTTACGGAAACACTTGCAAAAATTTATGTTAATCAGGAGTATTACTCAAAGGCAATAGATATTTATGAAAAATTAAGTTTGAAATTTCCGGAAAAAAGCAGTTACTTTGCATCTCAAATTGAAAAAGTTAAAGAGTACATAAAAAAGTGAACAGATGGGAATTTATATTTTTGTTTCAGTATTAGTAATTATTGCATGTTTTCTCCAGATTCTGATTGTCCTGGTTCAAAACTCAAAGGGAGGGGGGCTGGCTGCTAATTTTACATCTGCAGGTCAATCAATGGGTATCCGTAAAACTGCAGATTTTCTTGAGAAGTCAACATGGACTCTCGCGGCTGCAATTTTAATCCTTTGTGTTGTTGCAACAGCTACTATACCCAGGGGATCTACCTCGGGTCGTTCCAGAATTGAGAACCAGATACAGAATGCTGTTGATCCGAATGCAATTCCAACACTACCGACAGCAGTTCCTCCGGCTACTACTACTCCTCCGGCCGGTCAGGATAAACCCGGGAAATAAATTTTGAATGAATGAAATGCATTACAGAAATGTCAGTTTGTCACATACTGACACTTTCTTATCGTGTAGGTAATATATTGATATATAGAATATAATGAATATTTTAATATTTTTTATTAGAATATTGGCAGGCAGATATATTTAAAATGGCCTTAATGAATCAAAAATGGCATTTTTTTCAATTTGGCATAGATTATGCTTAAAAAGGGAGTCGGTAAATGATGTTTAACTTTAAAAATAAATAAAATGACACAAATGAAAGGAAAAATTTTAGCAGGTAAGGTTCTTGTAAAACCTAATGAAGCTGAAGAAAAAACTGCCAGTGGAATAATCATACCTGATTCCGCTAAGGAAAAACCGCGTCAGGGCAAAGTTATTCTTGTTGGCGTAGCAAAGAAAGACGAAGAGATGGAAGTAAAAAATGGTGATGTTGTTCTTTATGGGAAGTATGCAGGACAGGAACTTACTATTGACGGTACAGATTATCTGCTGATATCACAGACTGATATTCTTTTTATAGCTTAAACTTTAGTAAACAAATTAAAATAATATTGATATGGCAAAAGAGATTAAATTTAATATCGAAGCACGGGGCCTTTTGAAGGAAGGAGTAGATCAGCTGGCTGATGCAGTTAAAGTAACACTTGGTCCTAAAGGGCGTCATGTGGTTCTTGAGAAAAAATACGGAGCTCCCCAGATAACAAAGGATGGCGTAACCGTCGCGAAAGATATCGAGCTTTCCGATCCTTATAAAAATATGGGCGCCCAGATGGTTAAAGAAGTAGCGTCAAAAACAGGCGATATTGCCGGCGATGGTACTACTACTGCAACAGTTCTTGCTCAGTCTATCATCAATGTCGGACTAAAAAACATTACTGCAGGCGCGAACCCTATGGATATTAAAAGAGGTATTGACAAAGCAGTTGAGAAAGTTGTTGCACATCTTAAATCGCAGGCTAAAGTTATCGGTGACGACCTGAGCAAAATTGAACAGGTAGCAAGAATTGCTGCCAATGATGATCAGGAGATCGGGAAACTCATTGCCGAAGCTATGGGTAAGGTTCATAAAGAAGGCGTTATTACAGTTGAAGAATCAAAGGGAACCACAACCTCGGTTGAAGTTGTTGAAGGTATGCAGTTCGACCGCGGATATATCTCCGCTTATTTTGTAACAAATGCAGAAAAGATGGAAGCAGAACTTGAAAATCCATATATCCTTATCTACGACAAGAAGGTTTCTACCATGAAAGATATGCTTCCTGTTCTTGAGTCAACAGCTCAAACAGGTCGTCCTTTGTTAATTATTTCAGAAGATGTTGAGGGTGAGGCTCTTGCAACTCTTGTTGTAAACCGTTTACGCGGTTCTCTAAGGGTTTGTGCAGTAAAAGCTCCGGGATTTGGCGACAGAAGGAAAGAGATGCTTGAAGATATTGCCATTCTGACAGGCGGCACGGTTATTTCAGAAGAAAAAGGTCTGAAACTCGAACACACAACTCTCGATATGCTTGGTACAGCTGAGAAAGTTACAATCAATAAGGAAAATACAACAATTGTTAACGGCGCCGGCGACAAAGAGATGATCAAAGCCCGCGTGGCGCAGATCAGGCAGCAGATGACAACTACAACTTCTGATTATGATAAGGAAAAATTACAGGAACGCCTTGCTAAACTTGCAGGTGGTGTTGCTGTTCTTTATATCGGAGCTTCATCTGAAGTTGAAATGAAAGAGAAAAAAGACCGCGTTGATGATTCACTTCATGCAACCCGCGCTGCAATCGAAGAAGGTATTGTCCCTGGTGGCGGTGTTGCATATATCCGTGCAATTGCTTCTCTTGAAGGGCTGAAAGGCGATAATGATGACCAGACAACCGGTATCGAAATTGTTAAACGGGCAATTGAAGAACCATTACGTCAGATTGCTATCAATTCTGGCAAGGAGGGCGCGGTCGTTGCCCAAAATGTAAAAGCAGGGAAAGGCGATTACGGATACAACGCGCAAACCGATAATTATGAAAAACTTTATGGATCAGGCGTTATAGATCCTGTTAAAGTTGTTCGCGTTGCACTCGAAAATGCCGCTTCAGTTGCAGGTATGTTCCTTACAACAGAAGCTGTTGTTGTTGAGGAAAAAGTTGACCATCCTGCCGGTCCTCCACAGGGTATGGGTGGCGGTATGCCGGGAATGATGTAGGATTACATTCTATTATATATTTAATTGTAGAGACAGGTTTAAAACCTGTCTCTACGTTTTTATGGCCCCCTTAGATATGTATATTTTTTTTATATTTGCACCTGATTTAAAGCAACCCGGTTCAATGGACAATATCCGTAATTTCTGCATAATAGCTCATATTGACCATGGTAAAAGTACATTGGCCGACCGGTTACTGGAAAAGACCAATACAATTACCGAGAGAGAATACCAGGCACAGGTACTCGATGACATGGATCTTGAAAGAGAAAGAGGCATAACTATTAAAAGTCATGCAATTCAGATGGAATATTTCCACGACGGTAAAAAGTATATTCTGAATCTTATTGATACACCCGGCCATGTCGATTTTTCGTATGAAGTATCGCGGTCTATTGCCGCGTGCGAAGGCGCTTTGCTTGTAATTGATGCTACCCAGGGAATACAGGCTCAGACTATTTCGAACCTCTATATGGCCATCGATCATAATCTTGAAATTATTCCTGTGCTTAACAAGATGGACATGGCCAGTGCAATGCCTGAAGAGGTTAAGGATCAGATTGTTGATCTTGTTGGCTGCAAAAGGGAAGATATCATTGAAGCCAGCGCTAAAACAGGAATGGGAGTAGAAAGAATACTCCGGGAAATTGTGACCAGGATTCCACATCCCGTAGGTAGTCCGGATGCCCCTTTGCAGGCTCTGATTTTTGATTCTATCTTCAACTCATTCAGAGGAATTATCGCTTATATTAAAATAATTAACGGGACAATACGTAAAGGCGACAGGGTAAAATTTGTCAATACCGATCATGAATATAACGCGGAGGAGATAGGAGTATTAAAACTTAAACAGGATCCCCGCGACATAATGGGTACAGGTGATGTGGGGTATATCATTTCCGGGATAAAAAACTCTGTTGAAGTAAAGGTTGGCGATACTATTACTCATGTTAAAAACCCCTGTGATAAAGCAATTTCGGGTTTTGAAGATGTAAAACCAATGGTGTTTGCAGGCATTTACCCTGTTGATGCTGATGATTACGAGGACCTGCGAATCTCAATTGAAAAGTTACAACTGAATGATGCTTCACTGTCATTTATTCCTGAATCATCGGCAGCTCTTGGATTTGGTTTCAGATGCGGTTTCCTCGGATTGCTTCACATGGAAATTATCCAGGAGCGTCTCGACAGGGAATTTGATATGGATGTAATTACAACTGTGCCAAACGTTTCATTCAAAGCCTATACTACCAAAGGTGAAGAGATTGATGTCCATAACCCTTCAGGATTACCTCCTGTTAATCATTTAGACCGCATTGAGGAGCCGTATATTATAGCCCAGGTAATAACCTTGTCTGAATATGTTGGCTCAATAATGAATCTTTGTATTGATAAGAGAGGGGTTCTGAAAAATCAGGTTTATCTTACCCGCGACAGGGTTGAACTGACATTCGAAATGCCATTATCAGAAATAGTCTTTGATTTTTACGATAAGCTCAAGAGCATCTCTAAAGGGTATGCCTCTTTTGATTATTATTATACAACATACCAGAAAGCAGATCTTGTCAGACTTGATATACTTCTAAATAGTGAAATGGTTGATGCTCTTTCAACACTTATACACAGAGGTCATGCATACGACTTTGGTAAGAAGATGTGTGTTAAACTGAAAGAATTGATACCTCGTCAACAGTTTGACATTGCAATACAGGCTGCAATAGGCGCGAAAATTATCTCGCGCGAAACAGTAAAAGCAGTCAGAAAGGATGTAACAGCTAAATGTTACGGAGGCGATATTACCAGGAAAAGAAAACTCCTCGAGAAACAGAAGAAAGGAAAGAAACGGATGAGGCTGGTGGGAAACGTAGAAGTTCCTCAACAGGCATTTCTGGCAGTTTTAAAACTCGATTAAACTTTATCAACCTCAACCTCAACCTCAAGATAGCTGCAAGCTTTTATTAATTAACAGATTAGTTTATAGCCTCTCCCGTGTATGTTTAATATTTTTACAGCCGGGTCTTTCCTCAGATACTTTCTCAATCGCGTAATATATACATCCATACTCCTCGCGTTAAAATAGTTATCATCAAACCAGATTGTTCTTAATGCAAAATTTCTTTCCAGTATCTCGTTGCCCTGACGGCATAACAGCTCAAGTAATTCTGATTCCTTTGTAGTGAGTTTTATTTGCTGATCTCCGTACGAAAGTAATTGTTTCAGAGCGTCAAATGAGTAACCTCCAATAACATAAGAATCCTCTTTTTTGTTTACCGTTGAATTGATTGTTCTTCTCAGGATAGCTTCGATACGGTAAAGCAGCTCCTCCATTGAGAATGGTTTTGTAATATAATCGTCAGCGCCTGATCTGAATCCTTCTATTATATCTTCTTCCTGGTTTTTTGCCGTGAGAAAAATAACAGGTATCTCCGGTTTTATCAGCCGAATCTCTTTACCGAGTGTAAGTCCATCCATTTCGGGCATCATAATATCAAGTATGCAAAGATTAAATGACTCTGCAGAGAAGGCATCAAGAGCCAGTCTCCCGTTAATAAACAATGTTGTTTCATAGCTCTTCACTGTGAGATAATCCCTTAACAATATGCCAAGGTTGCTGTCATCTTCGGCAAGAAGAATTCTGGTTTTATTCATTTTAATCTGTTTTGTGGAAGGAAAATAGTAAATCTTGTTCCTTTATTAAGCCGGCTTTCAGCCTTAATTGAACCGTAATGCTCTTCGATAATCTTCTTAACATAACTTAAACCGAGGCCAAACCCCTTTACATTATGTACATTTCCGGAAGGGACGCGAAAAAATTTATCAAAAATCCTTTTCAGGTTTTCTTTGCTTATGCCTATGCCATTATCTTCTATAATAATCAAAATACCTTTGTTATTATTACGTGTGAAGATAATTATATCAGGCTTATCTCCTGAGTATTTAATTGCATTATCAATAAGGTTTGATATGGAATTAAGGAAATGAATTTCATCAACCATGACAAGCGGCATTGCAGCCTGAAAATCTTCCTTTATCAGCCCTTCGCGGTTCCCGATCTGGAGGGCGAAATTTTCAATGGTTTTATTAATAACTACATGTACATCAAGCTCAACCATATTGAGTTTCATTTTTATTTTTTCAAATATAGCCATCTGAAGAACTTTCTCAACCTGGAATTTAAGTCTCATGCTTTCATCGGAAATAACTCTGGCAAGGTTGTCAATATTTTTATCCTTATCGGGAATTGTTTTATCGGCCATCATCTGAGAAGCCAGGGATATCGTGGAAATAGGCGTTTTAAGCTCGTGAGTCATATTGTTAATGAAATCGTTCCTGATCTCTGAAATCCTTTTCTGCCGGAAGATAACAATAAATGTCCCGGTGGAAAGGCCCAGGAGCAGCAGGGTAAAGAGTAAGGATGAAAAGCCAAGTATCCCGATTTTTTCAAATTTGTATTGTTGTTCCTGGAGACAATACAATACTATCTGGTTTTGACTTGGAACAGGGTCGTTCGGGAAAAGCTGAATGATAAATTTGTTTGTCCCGGGCTTATCGGTAAAACCCGGCGTTTTCCATATATTTCCTAAACGTCCGGAACGGATTGAGAATTCAAAATCGAGATAAATTCCGACATTATTAAGGGCTTTTCTGAGTTGCTGATTCAGGTTTTCGGCGTCAATCCTTTCTCTTATGTCAGGAGTATCGCGAAGAATTTTCTCCATTATATTTTCAAGGAAAACGATTTTATTGGTTACTCTTCCTGATATTTCTGAATTTACGATTTGTGCAGAAGGCTCCATTGTATCATCTGTTGAAAAAGGAGAAATATCTTCTGCCGATATAAATATTTTATGACCGGAGCCGGTTATTGCTATTGGTTTCCCCGGTTTATTAAGTCCGTACATTTCAAGAAGTTCCGAGTTGGGTTGATAGCCCTGAAGTTTTCTGGCCAGTGGCGAATTTGCAGGAACAATTGCAGTAACTGAATCAGTTGATGCCGGATCTATATCTTCCACGATATTTTTAATTAGTTCTTTCTCCTCGAGATCAAGAACAACAGACTCAAGAGCTTTATTTGCAAGGTAACGGAACTGCTGATCGGTAATAGCAATTGCATTCCTGATCCAGTATAATTGTATAAGGATCAACCCCGTGATGGAAAGAAAAAAAAAGATGGCCAGTAATGCAATAGTCTTTCGCTTCATACAGATGCAAAAGTACTTGTATATATTTCATATTTATACCCTTTAACTTTCTTTAACAGAAGGAAGTGTGGAGTGAGCTAAAGTTTGGAGTGCCTAAAGTTGTAAGAAAATTGGAGTGAGATAGAGTTTGAAGTGCCTGAACCTTTAACAATGCTTAGTAAGGGAGATCTGACTTAACTCCAGGCACTCTGGCCACTTTAGGCACTCTAAGCACTTTCTTTAACTTTAACATATCATTAAATAATTGTTAATATTCAACTATTTAGAAAAAATTATTTTTTTATCCCGGTAACTGTAAATATATTTGTAAAGGATTTGGCATGATATTTGTTTCAATAAGATATAGAGGTTTTTTTCATAGGTTAGGTTAGTTTTTAGGGTTATCAAAAGAGGGAGCCGCTTTCATAGCGGCTCTTTTTTTTGACATATCACTGGTTTAAGTATTGCAAATTTTTATCCTTTAAAGCATTTATATCAATATTGAAGACTGCATTTACAGATTCAATTTCTCTCAGGCCGGCAGTTATCTCGTCAATATTCTTTTCATTTTCAGAATCATGTACCTGAAGAAGATAATCCACATTTTTAAGCTTTTTAAGAAGAAAGTTTTTGCCAGACCGGTTTGAGACCAGGGTAAACACTATTCCGGCAGACTTGCTTATATCTGAAAACCTGCTGAATGTCAGTTCATATCCGGTCGTACCCGTAATCCTGATGGGGGATATGTTTTTAAGAGAAATCCGGAATTTAGTATTAATCGAAAAGGAAAGTTTATAATCAGGTTCTGTCGATACTATTCCAAGAAGGAAAAAATTATCTTCATGGTTGATCTTTAACTGTACCCGGGTAATTTTTTGAATATTCTTCATCTTTCGACGACTTAACCGATAAAGTTAGGTAAAAATGAAATAGTAACTCTTACGCGCCGGTATAATCTTTCAGCCTTTTCCATGCCTGGCTGGCAGCTTCCTGCTCTGCCTCTTTTTTAGAGGCTCCGTGCCCTTCCCCTAACTCTTTTTTATCAATAATAAGGGTTGTTGAGAAAACAGATTTTTTAAGATTGAAATCATATTCTTCATTGTATGTGAATATGAGATTGGATTTATGTTTTTGCACCCATTCAAAAACAAGGCTTTTGTAATCTGTATCAGTATTAACAATCACATCCAGGTCGAGATATTTGTTCAATACTTTCGCGATAAAGAGCTTTTGGGTTTTTTTGAATCCTTTGTCTAAAAAAACCGATCCGATAAGAGCTTCGAGGGCATCGCCATAAAGATTTTTTGTGGGATGAGCAGAACTGACATTGCTTATTAGGATGTTATTGATCCCCATTGAAACCGCCAAATGATTAAGCACTTCCCTGTTCACAATCCTCGACCGTATTTTGGTCATAAAACCTTCGCTGGCATCAGGGAATTTTTCGAAGAGATAATCTGAAAGAATTGCATCAAGTACAGCATCTCCAAGGTATTCAAGTCTTTCATTATTTACTTTTTTACCATCGGGAAGGGTAAAAGTGGCTGAACGATGAATGAAAGCTATTTCGTATAATTTGAGGTTTCCGGGGCTAAACCCCAATATTTTTTTTATACGGGAACCAAATTCCCGTTTATCAGGAATATATATACCGGTTATTCTTTTCCTGAATAATGACACTAAACCTCAGCTTTTTTAATGACCACGGAAGCGTTATGACCACCAAACCCAAAGGTATTGCTGATGGCAACATTAACTTTTCTGTTCTGCGCTTTGTTAAGTGTCAGATTCAGTTTCTGATCTATTGCAGGATCCGGGACCCTGAAGTTGATAGTAGGAGGAATGATGTCGTGAACAACAGCCATTATGGCTGTAATTGCTTCAACAGCACCGGCGGCTCCCAGAAGGTGACCTGTCATTGATTTGGTAGAACTGATATTAAGCTTATATGAATGTTCTCCAAAAACACTTACAATAGCTTTTATTTCTGAAACATCACCCAGCGGGGTTGCCGTTCCATGAACATTTATGTAATCAACATCTTCGAACTTGAGGCCGGCCTCATTTACCGCGAGCTTCATTACATTGCAAGCGCCCAATCCCTCCGGATGAGGAGCTGTAAGGTGATAAGCATCGGCTGTAAGTCCGGTACCAACTAATTCGGCATAGATCTTTGCGCCTCTTGCTTTGGCGTGGCCATACTCCTCAATAACCAGCGCTCCGGCGCCTTCTCCAAGCACGAAGCCATCGCGCGTCTGATCAAAGGGCCTTGAAGCGGATGCAAACTCAGCATTGTTTGTAGAGAGGGCCTGTAACGCGTTGAAACCACCAATACCCGGTTCATTGACACAGGCTTCCGAACCTCCTGCAATGAAAATATCAGCTTTGCCCCAACGTATATAATTGATAGCATCAATAATAGCGTTGGTAGATGAGGCACATGCCGATACCGTGGCAAAATTTGGTCCTCTGAACCCGTATTTTATTGAGATTGATCCGGCCGCTATATCAGCGATCATCTTGGGAATAAAGAACGGGCTGAAACGAGGCGTCCCATCCCCAAGTACATATCCTTGAATGGCGCGAAAGAAAGTCTCCAGACCTCCTATGCCCGATGCCCATATCACACCAACCCTGTCTTTATCAACTTTATCCAGGTTCAACCCTGAATCAACTATTGCTTCGTCAGTGGCAATGAGCGCATACTGAGCATACGGGTCCAGCTTGTTGGCCTCTTTCCTTTCAAAATACTTTGAAGAGTCGTAGCCCTTTAATTCACATGCAAATTTGGTCTTGAACTTTTCAGTATCAAAGCGCGTAATCATTACTGATCCGCTAACACCATTTTTTAGTCCTTCCCAAAATTCATGCAAATTATTACCTAAAGGAGTTAATGCTCCAATACCCGTAACAACAACTCTTCTCATAAATGTTGTATTAGCAATGCAAATTATTTTGCATTTTCCTCAATGTACTTGATAGCATCACCAACGGTGCCGATGGTTTCTGCCTGATCGTCAGGGATTCCGATATTAAATTCTTTCTCAAACTCCATGATTAACTCAACAGTGTCAAGAGAGTCTGCACCTAAATCGTTTGTGAAACTGGCTTCCGGAGTTACTTCTGATTCATCCACTCCCAGTTTGTCAACTATAATTTCCTTTACTCTTGTGGCTATGTCCGACATAACAATAATATTTAATTAATAATAATTTTTAAACCATGTAAAGAAATATATTTGTACCTTATTTTCAAGCGATTTGATGTTTTTTTATTTAACTTATAGTTTAATGTGTTGATAATTAGAAAAATAATCTTATTTTAAGCAATTATTATTATTGGGTGACAAGTACGCTAACTATCAAAATATGAGGAATATAGCAATTTTTGCTTCCGGCTCTGGCACTAATGCTGAAAACATAATTCAATACTTTTCGAATAGAAATACTGCTAAAGTTAGTCTTGTTTTGTCAAATAAGCGTCAGGCTTTGGTTCTAAAAAGGGCTGAAGCGCTTAAGATAAGAACTGTTTTTTTCGAATATAAAGAATTTTATGTCACGGGGAAGGTACTTCGTTACCTTGCATTATATAAAATCGATTTTATTGTTCTGGCAGGATTTTTATGGCTCGTGCCTGAAAGTATTATTGAACAATATCCCGAACGAATAATAAATATTCACCCGGCGCTTTTGCCGCGCTATGGCGGAAAAGGAATGTATGGAGACGTGGTTCATAAAGCCGTGATTGAAAATCATGACGCGGAATCAGGAATCACTATTCATCGTGTAAATAAATTATATGATAAGGGAGATATAATTTTTCAGGAACGTTGCAAAGTTGATCCGTCTGATACGGCTGACTCACTGGCTGCAAAAGTTCATGCTCTCGAATACGCGCACTATCCAAAGATTATCGAAGATTTGGTGGTTAAACTACCCGATTTTTTAATTAACGGTGCTGAGCAGGCTTAAAATAACAGTTTTTATTTTTTCAAACTTCAACATGTTTTCCTTCGACACCGGTTCTACCGGAGGTGCATCAACTTTGAAGGGATCGACAGGCGACCCATTCCTGTAAAACCTGAAATCAAGATGTGGTCCGGTTGAAAGTCCACTGCTGCCAACATATCCAATTATATCATTCTGCCTGACAAAAACACCCGGTGCGATTCCTGCCCCGAACCGGCTCAGATGCAAATATGCTGTCGCGTAAACACTATTGTGCTGTATCTTAACAATCCTGCCTGACCCGTTTTCATTTCCGGCCGAAATAATCCTGCCATTACCTATCGAATGGACAGGGGTCCCGACAGGCGCTGCATAATCAACGCCAAAATGGGGCCTTCGTATTCTGAGAATAGGGTGCATCCTGCCGGAAGAGAAGCGCGAACTTATCCTCGAAAACAGCAACGGAGCTTTCAGAAAGGCTTTCCTCAGGCTGTTCCCGTCAGCATCAAAATATGATTCTTTCCCATCCTGAATAAATGGAATTGCTGCAATCGAAGAACCAGGCCTGTTGAACCGGGCTCCATAAATTTTCCCTGTACCCAACGACTTGTCATCAATGTAGAGTTCCTCATAAATGACCTTAAAATTATCCCCTTTCTGTAATCCAAAAAAGTCCACCGTCCAGGCAAAGATATCCGATAATTCGATTGTAAGCGATGGCTGTAGCCCTCCCGCTATCATTGCATCCCATAGTGATGTTTCAATAGTGCATGATACATATTTAATTTCACTTTTTATCTCTTTCCTGAAAGGGGTAATATTAAGTGAATCGTTGAAACTGAAGATATAACAGGTTACCGGATCATGTTCGTAAACAAGATACCTTGCCCTCGCTATGCTGTCTCTGTCGCAAAAAAGGATATAGTTATTGCCTGCCCTGATTTTTTTTACATCAAAAACTGCCTTCGAATTTTTTATTGCCTCATCAATCTCCTTCATGCTGACACCATGGTCAATAAGAATTTCAGACAGGAACCCGTTTGGTTTTATATGGCCCGAAACCAGATCGAATGAATCGGAAGGAATTCCATATAAAAAGGGCTGACTGCTGACTTTTTGATTTGAAGAGAGATCAGTTTCAATTTCAGGATTGTTCTTTGCCTGATGAGTGCAGGAAACAAAAAAAACAGCAAGTGCAATAAGGCTCAGGATTTTCGAATGACGAAACTTCACTTTGTAAGGAATTAGTTTTTAATTACAATATTTACGATCCTGCCCGGAACAACAATGATGTTCGAAGGAGTTGCAGTCCCAAGCCACTTCTGAGCCCTCTCATCAGCCAGAACAATTTTGATTATCTCCTCTTTCGACATGCTGACCGGCAGTTGAATGTTGAACCTCGTCTTACCGTTAAATGATACCGGGTAATCAAAATTATCTTCTTTCAGATACTCCTCATTGAACAATGGCCAGGGCTCATATGCCAAAGTCATATTATGCCCCTGCAGATGCCATAATTCTTCGGCAATATGTGGTGCAAACGGAGCAAGTATTTTTGTAAATGTGGCTGCAGTATCAATTGAAACCTTTCTTTTTTTGGCGGCAAGGTTGAGAAATATCATCATTGCAGAAATTGCCGTGTTAAACCGAAGGTTTTCAATGTCTCCCCCGACTTTTTTAATAACGTGGTGAAGCCCTTTAAGAACCTCTGCATCTTCTTCTCCCTGAAAAATATTTTCACTGTTTGACAGGAACCTGAAAGCTTTCCCGAGGAATCCGAAAACTCCTTTAACTCCTTTATCGTCCCAGGGCTTTGTAACATCGAGCGGCCCCATGAACATCTCGTAAAGCCTCAGTGAGTCGGCCCCGTATTTTGATGTAACATCATCGGGATTAACCACGTTTTTAAGCGATTTTGACATTTTTGCCACTATCTGTCTCAACAGGTCACCTGTTTCTTTATGATAATATTTGCCCTCGCGCTCTTCAACCAGGTCACCCGATACCTTCGATCCCGATTCTGTTTCATAAGCAAAGGCAAGTATCATTCCCTGGTTGAATAATTTTTTATACGGCTCGTCAGTTGAGACAATCCCGATGTCAAATAATACTTTGTGCCAGAACCGGCTGTAAAGAAGGTGAAGGACAGCATGTTCAGCGCCACCAATATAAAGGTCCACCGGCATCCAGTATTTTTCTTTCGCGGGGTCAAAAATCTGTTTGTCATTTTTCGGATCAATAAAACGAAGATAATACCAGCACGATCCTGCCCATTGTGGCATAGTATTGGTCTCCCTTTCTCCCTTCCTGCCATTTCTATCGGTCACCTTCAGCCATTCGGTTGAGTTTGAAAGAGGCGATTCGCCTGATTCTCCCGGAAGATATTTTTCAAGTTCCGGCAGTTTGAGGGGAAGTTCGTTCTCATCCAATAATGTTATTTCTCCATCTTCCCAATGAATAACCGGGAATGGTTCGCCCCAGTATCTCTGCCTGCTGAAGAGCCAGTCGCGCAGCTTATAATTAACTTTCGCCGTGCCCAGGTTTTTAGATTCCAACCACCTGGTTATATGAGCTATACCGGCATCTTTATTCAACCCGTTTATGTCAATGCCGGTTGAATTGTCAGCTGAGTTGATGTATTTCCCATCTTCGGTCCAACACTCATTTCCTTCAAGAATTCTTTTCTTCTGCTCCTGATTCGTTACATCAGGATCCTGGATGCAAACGATGGGCAGATTGAATTTCCGGGCAAATTCAAAATCCCTGTTATCATGAGCCGGTACGGCCATTATAGCGCCGGTGCCGTAACCTGTTAATACATAATCAGCTACCCATATTGGTATCAGCTTCTTATTCACAGGGTTAATTGCATACCTGCCGGTAAACACCCCTGTTTTTTCTTTTGAAAGGTCGGTACGGTCGAGATCAGATTTAAGTGAAGTTGCTTTAATATAAGTGTCAACAGAACACTTATAGTCATTTGTTGTAATTACAACGGTAAGAGGATGTTCGGGAGCAACTACCATATATGTCGCGCCGAACAGGGTGTCGGGCCTGGTTGTAAATACGGTTAAATTCTCATTTAATCCTTCAATTTTAAAATCAACTTCAGCGCCTGTTGATCGTCCTATCCAGTTGCGTTGCATATCTTTAATACCCGTGGGCCAGTCGAGGTCATCAATGCCTTTCAGGAGCCGTTCGGCATAGAGTTGAATGCGGAGCATCCACTGTTTCAGATTTTTCTTCTCAACCCGGTTCCCGCATTTCTCATGAGAACCATCAGTCAGCACCTCTTCGTTCGCGCAGACTATCCGGCAGCTTGGGCACCACCATACCCGGGCATTGGCATAATATGCAAGTCTTTTGGAATCAATGTATTTAACTATCTCTGAATGAGTAAGTTTTGCAATGTTTTCAGGTATTGTTAATTCTGAAATTGGTCTGCCCTTCTGTTGTTTATCATCGTACCATATATTATATAGGTGTATGAAGATCCACTGCGTCCATCTGAAATAGCCGGGATCGGTTGTATTAATTTCCTTATCCCAGTCATAACTTAGTCCCAGTTCTTTTATCTGTCGTCTGAAGGTATCGCAGTTATTTTTTGTTGTTATTGAAGGATGAGTTCCGGTTTGAATGGCATATTGTTCTGCAGGCAGGCCGAAAGCATCCCAGCCCATCGGGTGGAGAACATTAAAACCTTTCATCCTCTTGAAGCGGCTGAAGATGTCGGTTGCCGTATATCCCTCGGGGTGGCCCACGTGCAGTCCTGCTCCTGACGGGTATGGGAACATGTCGAGGATATAGCATTTTTTCGGATTTGTTAAATCATCCGGGGTTTTGAAAGTTTTATTATCCTCCCAGTATTTCTGCCACCGTTTTTCAATCTCGTGAAAATTGTAATCCATTTTGTTCTATTTCTGAAATTTGTAATATGAAAAAATAGTGCCTAAAGTGCATAAAGTACTTAGAGTTATAAGTTGCAGCAGAATTTTTTTCAACTTTAAGTATTCCAAGCTCCGGCTCACTTTAAGTACTTGTTCTTTAGAAGTGGGCAAAAATAGAAAATCTTTAGCAAATATTATTATTAAGGTGTAGTGTTCTGATTTCGCTATTCGTTTGTTCGTTGACCGTTGGCTAAAGCCAACGGTAAGTAATAAAACAGCCGATAAAAACAGCAAATCATTTGCAGAAATTTGTGGTTCACTTAACTTACCGTTGGCTTTAGCCAACGGATCAGGATACTCTGGCACATACGGGCTTTAGCCCAAAGAAGTTGGCCTAAAGTCCCTTTAGACTAGGTTGTTATCAGAAGTAAGAATGAAGAACATTCGAATGTTGAATTAAGAAGTGAACTCCAGTTCTGATTTCGCTATTCGTTTGTTCGTTGTTCTTAATGGTTCACTTAACTTGCCGTTGGCTTTAGCCAACGGATAAGGATACTCTCGTGCATACGGGCTTTAGCCCAAAGAATTTGGCCTAAAGTTCCTTTAGATGAGGTTGTTATGAAAAGTAAGAATGAAGAACATTCGAATGTTGAATTAAGAAGTGAACTCCAGTTCTGATTTCGCTATT
>JBAXXU010000005.1:0-69101 GCA_037127735.1 Bacteroidota bacterium | reverse complement strand
ATGCCACGAATATTACAGGTAAGAAAAACAGATTCTTTGTTTTCATTCTGATAAATTGTTTATAATCCATTGACAAAGATAATTATTTATCTCCTGGCAGGTTTCCGGTTCTGTATCAATATTCCTGAAATGATAATTAACAATCCTGCCGGAGTAGTATAATAAACGGGTTCGTGAAGGATAAAGTGTACGAAAACAAGAGAAAGAAATGGAGCAAGGTAAACAAGGTTGCTTACTTTATCGGTTGTAGCTGCCATTTGAAGAGCTTTCAGCCAGAAGAAAAAAGTTATCCCCATCTCAAAAATTCCTATATAGGCCGAAGCAACAACTCCTTTGAATCCGATTCCAGCCTGCCATTTGTCTCTTAGCAAAATTACAATGACAAGATATACAGAGCCAAATAAAAAATTGATAAAGAGTTTTACAGCTTCATCTCTTTTATCTTTTACATTTAAAATAAAGTAGATTGCCCAGAATACAGAACTGCCTGTAGCAAGAAGGACTCCAAAAATATTTGAGTGTCCGGTGGTAAACAGTTTTCCTTGCGAAGAAATAACATAAACACCTATAAAGCTGATAAAGAGGGCAATAAAGCTTTTCCTCTCTATTTTCTGCCTGAGAATCAGAACTGAAAGGAAAACCAGGATAATTGGCCAGATCATGTTAAGAGGCTGTGCAACCTGGGCAGGAAGAAGCTGATAGGCCCGGAGAAGGATAAGATAATATAGAAAAGGATTAATGAATCCCAGCAAAGCTGAGCTGATAAGTTCTTTGCAGGTTGTTTTTCTTAAAAGATCAATCTTCTTCCCGGCTACTACAACTATCAACAGTACAAAAGCTGATGTAAGTACGGCAATAGTAAGCATAGGGAGAATGTCCAGTTCGCCCAGGCTGATTTTAAAAGCTGTCGGAACCGTTGACCAGAAAAATATTGCCAGTGCGGCATAGATATATGACTGTCGGGTCTTATCCATAGTAATACAAAAGTCCCCCATTTGGGGGATTTAGGGGGTGAAAGCCATTAATCGATCATGTCAAATCCTGTATATGGAACCAGTACCTCAGGTATTTTAATTCCCGATTCAGTCTGATTGTTCTCAAGTATAGCCGCTACAATCCTTGGCAGGGCAAGTGCGCTTCCATTCAGTGTATGGGCGAGCCGGGTCTGTTTGTCTCCTTTATCCTTGAACCTGCATTTCAGCCGGTTAGCCTGAAATGATTCGAAATTCGACACAGAACTCACCTCCAGCCACCGTTTTTGGGCTGCTGACCACACTTCAAAGTCGTAAGTAAGAGCGGAAGTAAATGACATATCGCCACCACAAAGCCTGAGTATCCGGTATGGAAGTTCAAGTTTTGAAACAAGTCCCTCGACATGGTTTACCATCTCATCGAGAGATTTATATGAATGGTCGGGGTGTGCAATCTGAACTATTTCGACTTTATCAAACTGGTGCAGGCGATTGAGCCCTCTTACATGAGCTCCCCACGAGCCGGCCTCTCTTCTGAAACAAGGAGTATAAGCAATATTTTTTACCGGAAGATTTTCAGCATTCAGTATTACGTCGCGGTAGATATTCGTGACCGGCACTTCAGCAGTAGGTATCATGTAAAAATTATCGAGAGTGGCATGGTACATTTGTCCTTCTTTATCAGGCAATTGCCCTGTACCGAAGCCGGAATCTTCATTAATCATTATCGGAGGCATCACTTCCCTGTAACCGGCTTTTTCGCCCTCATCAAGAAAAAAACTTATCAGAGCTCTTTGAAGTTTTGCCCCTTTCCCGAGATATACCGGAAATCCCGCTCCGGTAAGCTTAATACCGAGGTCAAAATCAATAATATTATATTTCTTAATAAGATCCCAGTGAGGTAGAGCTGATTCAGACACCAGAGGCTTGTCACCACCCTCGCGGACTAAAATATTATCATCAGCTCCATGTCCTGGTGGAACCGATTCGTGCGGAAGGTTAGGCAATTTGATGATCTCATTCTTCAGATCGTTATCGATAGGTATCAGTTTGTCGGAAAGGAATTTTATATCTTCTTTAAGTGAATATGTTTTTCCTTTGGCGGTTTCGGCTTCATCTCTTTTCCCTTCTTTCATAAGAGAGCCGATATCCCTGGAGATCTGATTCATCTCTGCCAGCAGCCCATCATTTTTCGATTGTATTTCACGACGTGAGGAATCGAGTGCAAGAATTCGGTTTATAATATCTTCTGCATCGAAGTTTTTTACTTTCAGCCTTTCAATGATGAATTCTTTCTTTTCGCGGATAAGATTAATGGTTAGCATATTCAGTATTGATTAAGTAAAAAAAAGCAGACCAGAAGTAGTCTGCTGTAAAAATATTAAAAAACTCCCGATAATGCTTTCCTGTAACAGAAAAGAATTTCGGGAGCAATATCTTTAAAAAAATAATTTATTCACTTACCTGTATCGGAATAACCGACACATAAGTTTTATTATCTTTTTTTCTTTTGAACTCAACTGCTCCATCGGCAAGAGCAAAAAGAGTGTGGTCTTTACCGAGGCCAACATTAAGCCCTGGATTATGTTTGGTTCCTCTCTGGCGAACAATAATGTTGCCTGCCTTGGCTGCCTGGCCGCCGAAGAGCTTCACCCCCAGTCGTTTACTTTGAGAGTCGCGACCGTTGCGTGAACTACCTGCTCCTTTCTTATGTGCCATAATTAATTATTTTAATATACTTATACTATAATTCTATTATTCTTCCCCTTTTGCGGATTTCTTTGCTGAAGGTTTCTTTTCTGCAACTTTCTTCACTGAGGTTTTCTTTGCAGTTGATTTCTTCTCCTCCACCGGTTCTTCAGCTATTATTACCTCTTCTTTTTTTGGAAATACTCTTATTGGTGCAGTTTTCCCGTTAATACTGATTATTTCAACCTGTGTAAAGTTCTGACGGTGTCCGTTTTTAACCCTGTAACCCTTTTTTCTCTTCTTTTTGAATACAATTACTTTGTCACCTCTCATATGATCGAGAATCTTACCCTCAATAATCGCATCTTTAATTGTCGGTTCCCCGACAGTAATTATGCCTTCATCTTCAATTAAAAGAACCTGATTAAATTCAATTTGGTTTCCCTCTTCAGCTTCCAGACGGTGAACAAAAATCTTTTTGCCTTGCTCTACTTTAAACTGCTGGCCTGCAATTTCTACAATCGCGTACATTTTTTATCTATTTTACGTTACTCCGTGAGGCGTACATAATACTATGATTATATAACTTCAGTTGCCCCCGCGGATTTATTCAAATTCGGACTGCAAAGATATACAAATAAGATTATTTACAAACCATTACAGAATATTTTTTACAGACATATACTAATAACGGATCAGTTTGATTTACCGGATTAATTTCCATGGGATATTCTATAAACAATAATGCTGATTTTATTATCAGTATGTTGATAAAAAAGAATATAGTTAATCTTTCTGTTACTGCTAATATCTTTATATTTGTCATATTCAATAAAAGAAACGGTTATTCATCTGGCGCATAAATAATTGATATGAAGAGAATAAAGCTAAAGGTTATGGGTATATCATACAGTCAGACTCAATCCGGAGCTTACGCGTTGATTTTGATTGAAGAAAACGGAGAGAGAAGAATACCTATTATAATTGGAGGGTTTGAAGCGCAGGCTATCGTAATAAAGCTTGAAAATCTTGATCCTCCGCGGCCGTTGACTCATGATCTTTTTAAAAAATTTGCAGATGAGTTTAACATCTTTGTTAGCGAAGTAATGATATATAAGCTGGAGGAAGGGGTTTTCTTTTCAAAACTTGTTTGTAACAATGGCAAAAAAGAATATTCAATCGACAGCAGAACATCTGATGCTGTGGCAATTGCATTGAGATTCGATTGTCCGATATTCATTGCCGAAGAAATTCTGGAAAAAGTAGGAATAACAATTAATCCGGCAGATGTTGAATTATCTGCAGAAAATGAAGTTGGCAGCTTATTTGAACCGGGAAGCGCTAAATATGATACCTATTCAGATGAGGAACTTTTTAAAATGATAGATGAGGCAGTAAAGACTGAAGCTTATGAAAGGGCTGCTTTCATAAGGGATGAGATTGAGAAAAGAAAGAAAAGGAAGGATTGATAGATCTTCCATATTTGTAAATCGGAATAATTCATAACCATACTAAAATGAAAAGAATATTATTATTGACTTTTTTATTTGTAATCGCAGCATATTACTCTTCAGCAAAAGAGTATAAGGTCAGCTCTCCTGACGGTAAAATCTCTCTGACCGTGGATGTCGGAACCGATATAAAATGGCACTCAACTTTTGAAGGTAAAGAAATAATCAATTCCCCCAAAGTTGCCATGATACTTGCCAATGGAAAAATTCTGGGAGAAAATGAAAGGGTTAAGAAGATAAAAATCAGTCAGCTGAATGAAACAATCAAACCGGTTGTGGCAAATAAGAGATCAGAGATTATTGATAATTGCAATATGCTTGTAATCTCTTTTAATTCCGGTTTTTCGCTTCAATTCAGAGCATATAATGATGGTGTTGCTTATAGGTTTGAAACTTTTTTAAAAGAAGATATTACGGTAATAAATGAAATTTCCGAGTTTCAATTCCCTTCCACATCATATTCCTGGTATCCTCTTGAAACCGGCTTTATGTCGCATAACGAAAGAACATTTATCTATTCTTCACTCGATACAATAGGTAAAAAACATCTTGCAAGTCTGCCAACGCTTTTCCAGTTTGATGGTATAAATGTTCTTATTTCTGAATCCGATATAGAGGATTATCCGGGTATGTGGCTTGTTGGTGCAGGATCAGGTAAAATATCCGGCACATGGTCCAAATATCCTGATGTTGAAAAACTTACCAGGGACCGTGATCTTTTTGTTACCAGTACTAAAGATTACATAGCCAAAACGAAAGGTACCCGCACATTCCCCTGGAGAGCATTCGTGATTGCCACAAACGATGTTAAGTTGATTGAAAGTGACCTGGTGTATAAACTGGCCCAGCCAAATAAGATAGAAAATACAGACTGGATCAAACCTGGGCAGGTAGCATGGGATTGGTGGAATGCCAACAATATTTATGGTGTTGATTTCAGAGCCGGAATAAACAACGATACATATAAATATTATATTGATTTTGCTTCAAAGAACGGAATTGAATATATTATTCTCGATGAGGGCTGGTATAAAATCGGTGGCACAGCACTGGAATCGATACCCGAAATCGATATTCCTGCACTTTGCAAATATGCTGAAAGCAAACATGTTGGTGTAATATTGTGGGTGATCTGGAAAACTTTCTGGGATGATATAGATGAGGCTGTGGTTCTTTATGAAAAATGGGGAGTTAAAGGAGTCAAAGTTGATTTTATGCAGAGGGATGATCAGAAAGTTGTTAATTTTTATCTTGAAGCAGCAAAAAAAACCGCCGAACATCATCTTCTGATCGACTTTCATGGCGCCTATAAGCCTGATGGTCTTAACCGTACATGGCCAAATGCACTAACGCGTGAAGGTGTAAAAGGAATGGAAAATAATAAATGGAGCAAAGATATTAATCCGGACCATGATGTGACAATCCCTTTTACAAGAATGGTTGCCGGTCCGATGGATTATACCCCCGGCGCCATGATCAATATGGACAAGGCGAACTTTAATCCTCAGTTTACGCGTCCTGAAAGCCAGGGAACCAGAGCACACCAGGTAGCATTATATGTTATTTACGAGAGCCCTTTGCAGATGCTTTCAGATAGCCCTTCAAACTATATGAAAGAACAGGAGACTACTGATTTTATTGTTAATATTCCGGTAGTATGGGATGATATCAAAGGTCTCGATGGTAAAGTTGGAGATTATCTTCTTCTCGCGAGACGTTCCGGTAAAGATTGGTTTGTGGGAGCGCTGACGGACTGGACCAGCCGTGAAATGGAGCTCGATCTCTCATTCCTGCCACCCGGTGAATATATTATGGATATATTTCAGGATGGGGTTAATGCAGACAATTTTGCCGGCGATTATAAACATCTGATAACCAATGTTAAATCAGGTGATAAGATGAAGATTCATCTGTCTCCCGGAGGAGGTTACGCGGCAAAACTTTCTCCAAAACAATAAATTTTATTAGCAGGAATGAGGCAGTATCTTGATCTTTTGGATCATGTTGTAAAAACAGGGACTGAAAAAAAAGACAGAACCTGCACTGGGACTTTAAGCGTGTTTGGTTATCAAATGAGATTTAACCTTTCTGAGGGTTTTCCCCTTTTAACAACTAAAAAGCTCCATCTAAAGTCTATTATTCATGAATTACTGTGGTTTATTTCCGGAGATACAAATACCAGATACCTGAATGAGAATGGAGTAAAAATATGGAACGCCTGGGCTGATAAAGAGGGGAACCTTGGCCCTGTTTATGGTCACCAATGGCGATCATGGCAGGCTGGAGGAGGAGAAAAAATCGACCAGCTTATGAACGTAATAAGTTCCATTAAAAAATCACCAGATTCCCGCCGTCACATAGTAAGCGCCTGGAATGTTGCTGACCTTGAAAAAATGGCTCTTCCTCCTTGTCATCTCATGTTCCAGTTTTACGTTGCCGGTGGAAGATTATCATGTCAGCTTTATCAGCGAAGCGCCGATATATTTCTTGGGATACCGTTCAATATAGCCTCTTATTCCCTCCTGACACTTATGGTTGCACAGGCTACCGGCCTTAAACCAGGTGATTTCGTCCATACGCTGGGCGATGCACACATTTATCTTAATCACCTGGAACAGGTTCAAATACAGCTTATCAGAGAGCCTTTTCAATTACCCGGGATGGTCATCAATCCAGATGTGACTGATATTCTGAAGTTCAGATATGATGATTTTACTTTGACGAACTATATAGCTCATCCTCATATAAAAGGTGATATTTCAGTATAATATATAAGGTATGATTTCAATTATTGTTGCTGTATCTGAAGATTGGGGTATTGGAAAGGATAATGAGCTGTTATGGTATATTTCCGAAGATCTCAAGAGATTCAAAAGGCTGACGCTTGGAAATACGGTTATTATGGGAAAAAAAACCTGGGAATCATTACCCCGGAAACCGCTCCCCGGGCGTAAAAATATTGTTCTTACAGATGACCCCCTGGAATGTATTGATTGTTCAGTTACTGCATACTCGATTGAGGATGCACTTAGCAAATGTGAAAAGGATGATAAAATATTTGTAATAGGAGGAGGAAGTGTTTACAGGCAATTCATGCCGATTTCGGACCGGCTTTATATCACACACGTACATAAAAAGAGCCCGGCTGATGTATATTTTCCTGAGATTGACCCCGATATTTGGAAAGTAGTTGAAAAAGAGGAGTATAGGGCTATTGAAAACGAAGGTATATCCTATACATATATTATATACGAAAGAAGAAGTAAATAAGAAGGATTTTTTATGATGCTTTCAGAACTTTTAGATTTATTCGTTCGAGTTTATGGTCGGCATAGTCAATTGTTATTTCAAGCTCGTTTGTGTCAACAGATGGCATTTCGAACATGGCATCAAGCATAATTGCTTCGCATATCGATCTTAGTCCGCGGGCTCCGAGTTTGAATTCAATTGCTTTGTCAACAATATAGTCAAGAACACCTTCGGCAAAAGTGAGTTCGATATTATCCATCCTGAACAACTTGGTATATTGTTTCACAAGAGCATTTTTCGGTTCTGTAAGTATTGCTCTCAACGCAGCTCTGTCAAGTGGATTAAGATGAGAAAGGACAGGCAGCCTGCCGATTATTTCAGGTATGAGGCCGAAAGCTCTGAGATCCTGCGGAGCAATATATTGAAGGAGATTATCTTTATCCACTCTATCCCTGATTTTTGAAGCGCCGAAACCAACAACCTGAGTATTTAGTCGTTGTGCAATTTTCTTTTGGATCCCCTCAAAAGCGCCACCACAGATAAACAGGATATTTTTTGTATCGACAGGGATCATTTTTTGCTCAGGGTGTTTGCGCCCCCCCTGGGGTGGCACATTTACTATTGACCCTTCAAGTAGTTTCAGAAGGCCCTGCTGCACGCCCTCGCCCGACACGTCGCGTGTTATTGAAGGGTTGTCGCCTTTTCGTGCAATTTTGTCGATCTCATCAATAAAAACTATACCTTTTTCAGCTGCTTTAACATCATAATCTGCATTTTGCAATAGCCGGGTCAGAAGGCTTTCAATATCTTCCCCTACGTAACCTGCTTCAGTAAGCACTGTTGCATCGACAATTGTAAAAGGGACGTGCAGCATTTTTGCAACTGTTCTTGCAAGGAGTGTTTTTCCGGTACCGGTTTCACCAACTAGTATGATATTTGATTTTTCTATTTCAATATCCTCTTCATCAGCCTTTTGCATCAGCCTTTTGTAATGGTTATAAACAGCAACGGATATTATCTTCTTTGCCATATCCTGACCAATAACATATTGGTCGAGAAAATGCTTGATCTCGGTCGGTTTAAGGAGGTTGAAAGTATCAAATGACGCATTTTTTTTACTTCCGAGTTCTTCTTTCATTATGCTGTTAGCCTGCTCTATACAGTGGTCGCAGATATGGCCTTCGAGGCCTGCAATAAGCATATTGGTCTCTTTCTTTGTTCTGCCGCAAAATGAACATTTATCCATTGGAAGTTATTTTTGATTTTTCTGGAGAATCTCATCTATCATCCCGTAGTCTTTAGCTTCCTGGGATGTCATCCAGTAATCCCTGTCAGAGTCTTTTTCAACTTTTTCAACTGTATTACCGGAATGGAGAGCTATTATTTCGTATAGTTCTTTTTTAAGTTTTACGATCTCACGAACTGTAATTTCTATATCTGAAGCTTGTCCTTCTGCCCCGCCCATAGGTTGATGAATCATTATCCTGGAATGATTTAGCGCTGATCTTTTCCCTTTCTTACCGGCGGTCAGGAGAACAGCACCCATTGATGCTGCCATACCGGTACAGATTGTGGCGATGTCGGCTGAGATGTACTGCATGGTATCGTAAATACCAAGACCTGCATTAACTGATCCACCGGGAGTATTGAAATATATCTGAATATCTTTCCCGGGATCGGATGAATCGAGATATAGCAACTGGGCCTGGATAATATTAGCTACATAATCATCTATTGGCAAGCCAAGAAAAATAATCCTGTCCATCATAAGACGTGAAAAGACATCCATTGATGCCACATTTAATTGTCTCTCTTCAATAATCGTAGGTGAAATATAGCTTCCATATACTGAAGTGTATCTGTGCAGGTTCAGGCTACTGATTCCGCGATTGCTTTTTGCATATTTCCCAAAATCGTCAAGGATACTCATATTTTCAGGATTAATAATTAACGAACAAAGATAATAAAAAAAAATTAAATCATCGCAATGTGTTGATTACTATTCAAAAAGCTTATTGAATTCCTCAACTGTGACACTTCTGTTCTCAAGTTTCACAAGCTCCTTTAAAATTAGTAAAACCTTTTCTTCAAGTATCTTGTCGGCAATTCTTTTTACATCATCTGGCTTTTTAAGAGTCTCTTTTGCATAGTTGCTAATCTGCTCATCGGTGGCGTAGAACAGTCCATACTGCTGAAACTGATTTCTGGTAATGTTTTCAGCTTCTTTCAGCAGCTCTTCCTCACTTATTTTCACTTGGTTGTCATGTGCAACTTTGTTCCTTATGAGTTGCCATTTAAGGTCTTTTCTGAAACTGTCGAACTCTTTATCAATCTGCTCCTGCGTGGTCTTTTCATTAACTTTGAGCAGCCATCTTTTCAGGAACTCTTCAGGAAGTTGAATATCGGTTTTTTCAATAGTGGTATTTTTGATATCAATCATCATTTTAAAATCACTTTCACGTTTAAGGTTAATGGCGATCTCCTCTTCAATCTTCTTCATGAATTCTTCTTCCGAATTCACGACTCCTTCACCATATATCTTGTCGAAAAGTTCTTTTCCTACTTCAGCAGGATGAAAACGGCTTATTTCATTAACTGTAAACCTGAAATTTCCCTCAAGTCCTGCAACCTCTTCCTTTTTTTTATGTAATATCCCGGCTATTTCAGTGTCGTTCGGGAAGGCTTTTTTGAGGTCAAAATCTATAATATCGTTCTTGTTCTTACCGATAAAATCGGTTTTTATTTTTTCATCCTTAATAATGTCAATGCCAAGGGAGGTTTCATCAGCTGATGGGCCTTCGGGTATTACGTTGCCATTCAGGTCAATAGCTTCAATTTTTCCCTTAATCACATCTTTTTCTTCAGTAACGTCAGCGTTTCTTAATTCACCGTAGCGGCGTGTGTAATTATCGAGATAATCGCCCTTCATCTTTTCATCGATTATTATCTCATGCCGGGTGACCACATTTTTTTTGCTAAGGTTCAGTTCAATGACTGGCGCAAGACCAATTTCAAAGGAGAAAGTAAAGTCCTCCTGTTTGTCAAAATCTATCTTTTCCTGCTCGTCTGTTTTTGGCAACGGATCGCCAAGTATTTCAAGTTTTTCGTCAGTAATATATGTCTGAATGTTTTCTGCTACAATTTTGTTGATCTCATCAAACTTAACGGCCTGCCCGTACATCCTTTTAATTAGTCCCATCGGGACCATTCCGGGGCGAAATCCTTTTATTGTTGCCTTTTTCCTGTAACCCTTCAATACAGTCTCAACTTTATCTTCATAATCGGTTTTATCGATTTTAATTTTTAATACAACATTCAGGTCGTCGATGTTTTCTCTGGTGATATTCATTTCAATTCTTGTTTATCGTGAAGTTAAAAAAAACCGCCAAAACGCACTATTAAAGAGGTTAAGGGCGGTTTGTCAGTTGTGCGGATGAAGGGACTCGAACCCCCACGTCACGAAGACACAAGATCCTAAGTCTTGCTCGGCTACCAATTACGACACATCCGCGGTAAAATTCCCCGCAAAATTATAATAAATTATTATCAAAACAAATTGATTGTTACCGGCGCAGTTCAAAATTCTTTCCGAGATAGACTTTTCTCACATGCTCATCATCCGCCAGTTGCGCGGAAGTGCCGGATTTAAGGATTCGACCTTCGAAGAGAAGGTAGGCGCGATCGGTGATGGAGAGTGTCTCATGAACATTATGGTCGGTTATCAGAATCCCAATATTTTTCTCCCTGAGTTTTGATACTATTTCCTGTATATCTTCAACGGCGATAGGATCAACGCCGGCAAAGGGTTCATCAAGTAAAATGAATTTTGGTTTAAGCGCAAGCGCTCTCGCGATTTCAGTACGTCTTCTTTCACCGCCGGAAAGCTGGATGCCTTTGCTTTTCCTGATTTTCTGAAGGCCAAATTCACCAAGAAGAGTTTCAAGTCTTTCTTTTTGCTCTTCTTTTGGAAATCCCGACATCTCAAGTACAGCGCGGATATTGTTTTCAACAGACATATTTCTGAATACCGAGGCCTCCTGCGCGAGATAGCCGATACCTTTTCTGGCGCGTTTATAAACCGGCAGAGATGTTATTTCTTCATTATCGAGGAATATCTTTCCTTCCCGTGGTTTAATTAAACCGACAATCATATAAAAAGTTGTAGTTTTACCGGCGCCATTTGGGCCAAGTAATCCGACTATTTCACCTTGTTCAACCTCAACAGAAACATGGTCAACAACTGTTCTGCTGCGATATTTTTTAATAAGATTTTCGGTGTAAAGTTTCATCTCCGGTACTATGAAGTGGCGTTTTCGGTTTTAGCTTTATCTTCATCATTCATAAAATCATCGCGCTCTTTTTCCTTCTGCTTCATTACCCTTGCAGATATAAAAATGCTGACCTCGTAAAGGACCAGGAGGGGAATGGCGACAAGGGTCTGAGAAAAGACATCAGGTGGAGTGATAATTGCAGCAATAATAAAGATTACCACGATAGCATGTTTCCTGTATTTTCTCATGAAGGTTGGCGTAATCACGCCTATCTTGGTAAGGAAGAAAGCTATTATTGGCAGTTCGAAAACTAATCCTGTAGCCAGGCATATTGATGTCAGAGTACCGATATAGGATCTTATATTAATCTGATTGGTAACTTCCGGGCTGATTTCATATGAGCTTAGAAAATGTAATGAGAGAGGAGCAAGCATATAAAACCCAAACAAAACTCCGATAAAAAAGAGAAGAGAAGCGGCTGTTACAGCCCCTTTTGCATACTTTGCTTCATTTGAACGGAGAGCCGGTTTGAAAAATTGCCAGAATTCCCAGAGAATTACCGGAAAGGCAAGGATAAGGCCGGCAACCATTGCCACAGAAATATGAGTTGTAAGCTGGCCCGACATTTTTATATTAATCAGACTTAAGGGCTTCGTGTTAATACATAATGCTGTAGTATTAAGACGTTCCCCAAGCTGACAAAGAAGGCGGTTAGTAAAGAAAGACGGGCTTTTTGGTGCAAGAATAATGTTATTGAAAATAAAGCTTTTAAATATAAAAGCCACGATCATAAAGAATAAGATAGCTAATATAGAACGGATTATGTGCCACCTTAACTCCTCGAGATGTTCAAGAAATGACATTTCCTTTTCACCCTTCTTCCCTTTTTTCCCAAATATTGCCATGGACACCTTATATAAACTTGGTTAAAACTAAGCCTGTAAAGATGATAAAACTTCTTCTGCAAAACAATATCAAATTCTACCCCATGAATAATTCTTTGATTAATATTTTCCGATCATTTTTGTTAATAATAGAATAAAACTATTATTTGATCAGGAAATTTATTAATTTTATGTAAACTGTGAAACATAAACTCCTCTCAGTTGGTTACTATTGCTTTTTTGGGAAATTTATTGAATGATTTTTGGGAAAATATGCTTAACGATTCTACAATACACGATTACTTAAAAAAGTATTTTGGTTTTGATACATTTAAAGGCAATCAGGAGCTTATAATATTGAATGTTCTCTCTGGCAAAGATACTTTTGTGCTAATGCCAACCGGAGGAGGGAAGTCACTTTGTTACCAGCTGCCGGGTGTCATGAAGAAGGGAACAGCAATAGTAATATCTCCTCTCATCGCACTTATGAAGAACCAGGTAGATGCTATGAGGAACTTCAGCACCGACGACGATGTTGCTCACTTTCTTAACTCATCACTTACAAAGACGGAGATAACAAAGGTAAAAAAAGATGTATTATCGGGCAAGGCAAAACTCCTTTATGTGGCTCCCGAGTCATTAACAAAGGAGGAGAATATTGAGTTTCTTAAAAATATTGAGATATCCTTTTATGCTATTGATGAAGCTCATTGTATATCTGAGTGGGGACATGACTTCAGGCCTGAATACAGGAGGATCAGACCAATAATAGATACAATTGGAAGGGCGCCTATTATTGCCCTTACGGCAACAGCCACTCCTAAAGTTCAGCATGATATTCAGAAAAACCTCGGTATTCTTGAGGCAGAGATTTTTAAATCGTCATTTAACAGACCAAACCTCTACTATGAGGTAAAGTCGAAACAGGATGTTACAAAGGAGATAATTAAGTATATTAAAAACAATTCGGGGAAATCGGGGATAATTTATTGCCTGAGCCGTAAAAAAGTTGAAGAGCTTGCTGAAGTACTTAAGGTTAATGGTATTAAAGCGCTTCCATATCATGCCGGTTTGGATTCAGGTACCCGCACAATGAATCAGGACAAGTTCCTTATGGAGGAGGCCGAGATCATCGTGGCAACTATTGCTTTCGGGATGGGGATTGATAAACCTGATGTGAGATTCGTGATCCACTATGATATACCAAAAAGCCTCGAAGGGTACTACCAGGAGACCGGACGTGCCGGCCGCGATGGCGGCGAGGGGAACTGTATTGCATATTATAGTTATAATGATATCCTGAAACTAGAAAAATTCATGCACGGGAAACCCATTGCAGAACAGGAGATTGGGAAACAACTTCTGCTCGAAACTGTTTCTTATGCTGAATCTTCCGTGTGCAGGAGAAAACTGCTGCTGCACTATTTTGGCGAAGAGTATCTGAAGGAAAACTGTGAAGCTTGTGATAACTGCCTCCACCCTAAATCACAATTTGAAGGTAATGAGGCTATCGTTAATGTCCTGGAAACTATTCTGGCTGTAAAGGAAAAATTTAAAGCTGATCATATTTCAAATATCCTTTCAGGAAAAGTTACAGCAGCAATAAAATCATATAAGCACCATAAAATCGAATTTTTCGGAATCGGAGAAGATAAGGATGAGAAATTCTGGAACATGGTTATCAGGCAGGGTCTTATTGCCAAGTTTCTTACAAAGGATATTGAGAACTATGGCCTTTTGAAACTGACACAGAAAGGCATGGTATTTCTCGAAAATCCCACTTCTTTCATGCTTGCCGAGGATCACGACTATGCCGATACATCTGATGAAGAAAATGCTTTTGGGGCAAGAACATCTGCAGTTGATGAAGAGTTGTTCAGCATCCTGAAGGATATGAGGAAAAAACTATCGAAGCAAAAAGATGTTCCTCCATTTGTTATTTTCCAGGATCCTTCCCTCGAGGATATGGCTATCCAATACCCTATAACTATTGACGAACTGCAGAATATTTCAGGAGTGGGTGCCGGCAAAGCACAGCGATACGGGGAAGAGTTTATTGAGCTCATAAAAAAATATGTTGAGGAGAAAGAGATAATACGACCCCTCGATATGGTTGTAAAATCGGTTGTCAATAAATCGGGGATAAAAGTTTATATTATCCAGAGTATTGATATGAAGAGGCCTCTTGAAGATATTGCTGAAGCAAAAGGATTGGAGATGGGAGAACTGATTTCGGAGATCGAGGCAATAGTTAATTCAGGAACCCGGATAAACCTTGATTATTATACTGACTTGATGATTGATGATGAGCGCCAGCATGATATATATTCATATTTCAGGGAAGAGGCTGAATCTGACTCGCTCACAGAAGCAATCAAAGAGTTGGGAAATGAGTTCGAAGAAGAGGAGATCAGGTTGATGAGGATCAAATTTCTTTCGGAAATGGGAAATTAAAACCGGAAAAAAATCAGGAGTATCAGTACAGCAGCAAGACAGATCATCCTTTATTCTTTCAGCCATTCATACATTGTGTAATGTTCGCTCTTCATCCCGAGAGCCTCATAGGTTTTCTGTGCTCTTGAATTATTTGTTTCCACATAAAGACGAAGCCCCGCGACACCTTGTTTCTCAGCTTCATTTTTTATGTGCGAGTACATCAATCTGAAAATACCTGTTCTCCTGTAAACCGGTAGTACATAAACCGACTGGAACCACCAGACATTGCTATTTCTCCAATCGCTCCATTCGTATGTAATAAGTAGCGATGCAACAACATTTCCGTTCTCCTCCGCTACCCAGTATTGTCCATGGGTTGAGTTTTCGAAAACTGCATTCACCCCTTTAATTATTATCTCCGGAATAAGGGTCATCTGCTCTGTTTCCCATGCCATTTTCTGCTGGAAATCAATTATCGCAGTGGCATCTTTTGTTGTTGCTTTTCGGATTGTTATCATATTGTCTGGTTGTCTTGTTGTCTCTCAGTCTCTTCGTCTCTTCGTCTCTTCGTCTCTTCGTCTCTTCGTCTCCCCCTCTCCCAGTCTCCCCCTCTCCCTTTCTATTTATATTCATCCCAACTCTTAATCTCCAGATCGTCAATACTCATCTTGCAGAAAGCCAGAATGAAGGCGCTCGCGAGACGGGAATTTGTAATAAGAGGGACATTATAATCAACAGCGCTTCTTCTTATTGTATAGTCGTTATTAAGTTCTTTATCACTGAGGTCCTTTGGGATGTTTACAACAAGATCAACCTCACGCGATTTGATAAGCTCGATTGTGTTTGGAGATTTGTTTTCATCCGGCCAGTATGCCACATGAGCCTCAACTCCTGCATTCTCAAGAAACTGCTGTGTGCCTCTTGTTGCATAAAGCTTATGTCCTTTTTCGCGCAATGCTCTGGCGCTGTTTAGAAGTTCAACTTTTGATCGTGCCGGACCGGTTGAGAGAAGGATGCTCTTTTTAGGAACCCTGTAACCGACTGAAAACATAGCTTTCAGGATTGCTTCATAAAAACCTTCTCCAATGCATCCGACTTCGCCTGTGGATGACATGTCAACTCCAAGAACGGGATCGGCCTTGGCAAGGCGCGAAAAGCTGAACTGAGGTGCTTTGACACCGACATAATCCAACTCGAAAACAGTTTTATTTGGTATTTCAGCCTGAACACCAAGCATCACTTTTGTAGCAAGTTCAATAAGATTAATTTTAAGAACTTTAGAAACAAAAGGCATGCTGCGGCTTGCCCGCAAGTTACATTCTATAACCTTTATATCATTGTCTTTTGCAAGGAACTGAATATTAAAGGGTCCTGAAATATTCAGTTCTTTTGCTATATGGCGCGAAATACGCTTAATTCTTCTTGAAGTTTCAAAATAGATTTTCTGGGCCGGGAAGACCATTGTTGCGTCCCCGGAGTGAACTCCTGCGAACTCTACATGCTCACTTATGGCATAAGCTATCATATCCCCGTCGCGGGCTACTGCATCAATCTCGATCTCCTTGGCATTCTCAATAAATTCTGAGACAACGACCGGATATTGTTTTGAAACACTTGATGCCAGCTCAAGGTAATGGGTGAGTTCATTTTTGTTCGAGACCACATTCATTGCAGCGCCCGATAGAACATAAGACGGCCTTATGAGAACAGGGAATCCTATGCGATCGACAAATTCAAAAATATCATTAATTGATGAAAGTTCTTTCCAACGAGGCTGGTCAACAGAAAGGTTATCAAGCATTTCTGAAAATTTATGTCTGTTTTCTGCCCTGTCGATTGAAACAGGAGAGGTGCCGAGCACAGGTACTTTCTCTTTGAAAAGCCTCATTGCCAGGTTGTTGGGGATCTGACCACCAACAGACACGATAACTCCGCCGGGATTTTCCAGATCAATTATATCGAGTACTCTTTCAAAAGTCAGTTCATCGAAGTAAAGCCTGTCGCAAATATCATAATCAGTGCTTACAGTTTCCGGATTATAATTGATCATTATTGATCGGAATCCCTCTTTTTTTATAGTATCAATTGCATTGACAGAACACCAGTCGAATTCAACACTTGAGCCTATCCTGTAAGCTCCTGATCCTAAAACAATAACCGATTTTTTGTCGGTTTCACATTTTATATCGTGTTCAGAACCACTGTAAGTCAGGTATAGATAATTCGTAATAGCCGGATATTCGGCAGCAAGAGTATCAATTTGCTTGATATACGGAACTATGCCTAACGATTTGCGGTAACTTCTCACTTTCATAAGATCATCGTTAATGTTGGAGGGATCTGATTTGAGTACATGGCGGGCAATCTGAAAATCGCTGAATCCGTTTATTTTGGAGTGGGAAAGCATGTCTGCCGGAACAGATTCCAGTGTTTGATATTTACAGAGTTCATCTTTTATGCTGATAATATTTTTCAGTTTATAGAGGAACCATTTATCAATTTTTGTCAATTCATATATTCTTTCAACAGGCATCCCTATTTCGAGAGCTTCAGCAATTGAAAATATCCGCATGTCAGTTGGTTCGGCAAGTTCTCTCTCAATATCTTCGAAGCCCATGTTGCGGTTACCGGTAAAGCCATGCATTCCCTGTCCGATCATTCTTAATCCTTTCTGAATGACCTCTTCAAATGTTCTCCCGATAGCCATTACCTCGCCGACACTTTTCATGCTGCTGCCGATCAGGTGCGACACTCCCTCGAATTTGTTCAGGTCCCACCGTGGTATCTTGCAAACTATATAATCAAGAGCAGGCTCAAAGCAGGCAGTTGTGTTTTTTGTTACAGAGTTTTTCAGTTCATGAAGTCCATATCCCATTCCAAGTTTCGCGGCAATAAATGCAAGCGGATAGCCGGTGGCTTTTGAAGCAAGTGCGCTTGACCTCGATAACCGGGCATTAACTTCTATTACCCGGTAGTCTTCGGAATCAGGGGCAAGAGCATATTGGACATTACATTCCCCTACTATTCCGATATGCCTGATTATTCTTATGGAAAGTTCTCTCAGTTTATGATATTCGCTGTTTGTCAGAGTCTGCGATGGAGCAACAACTATGCTTTCCCCTGTATGAATGCCAAGCGGATCAAAATTTTCCATGTTACATACTGTGATGCAGTTGTCGTATTTATCCCTTACAACCTCATATTCAACCTCTTTCCAACCTTTAAGCGATTCTTCAACGAGTATCTGATCTGTATATGAAAAGGCTTTTGATGCAAGTATTCCCAGTTCTTCAATGTTCGAAGCAAAACCGCTTCCCTGGCCACCAAGCGTATATGCTGCCCTGATGATGATGGGGAATCCCAGTTTACCGGCTGCCTGTATAGCCGGTTCAACTCCCCGGACTGCAATGCTGCTTGGAGTTTTAACATCGATCTCATTGAGTTTCTTTACGAAAAGCTCACGATCCTCGGTATCTATTATTGCCGAAACAGGGGTGCCGAGAACTCTTACATTATATTTTTCAAATATTCCTGATTTGTAAAGTTCTGTTCCGCAGTTGAGCGCTGTCTGCCCGCCAAAAGATAACAGAATTCCGTCAGGCTTTTCCCTGGCAATAACCTTTTCTACAAAATATGGAGTAACCGGAAGAAAATAAATTTTGTCAGCCAGCTCTTCGGAGGTCTGAACAGTTGCAATATTCGGATTTATCAAAACTGTTTCAACATCTTCCTCTTTTAATGCTTTGAGAGCCTGGGAGCCTGAGTAATCAAACTCACCGGCTTCACCGATTTTTAGCGCTCCCGATCCCAGGATTATCACCTTCTTTACTACATCTTTCATCGTCCCGATTTGAGGTTCAAAAATAATACAATTTATTAATTGGAATTGGAATTTGTGAAATAATGAATATATTTGCAAAGTAAATGTATAAATATGCAAAAAACGAATAGACTTCTTGCAATAGAGAAAATTATTGCAGAAGAGACTATATCAACTCAGGATGAGTTATTAAGGAAACTGAAAGGGAAAGGGATAAGCTGTACACAGGCTACGCTGTCCCGAAATTTAAGGCAACTTGGAGTTGGAAGAATGCCCGATGGTGAGGGTGGATACAAGTACATTTTGTCAGAAAACATAAGAAATGTATCTGCTTCAGAAGTGAAATTAAATATTGTTCCGGTAATACAAGCTATTGTTGAAGCAAAAGGACTAATGGTAATAAAGACTATTCCGGGAAATGCAAGTAATACTGCTTTTTTTATTGATAGTGCAGGCAGATATGAAATAGCAGGTACAATTGCAGGAGATGATACAATACTTATTATCCCACGGGATGGAATAACACTTCAACAGGTTCATACATGCCTCGAAATCGTTCTTCCGGGGTTGCATGATCAAATAAAAAGTAAAAATCACATACTAAATAAAATAATTAGAAAATGAAAGAAAAAGTTGTTCTCGCGTATAGCGGTGGTTTGGATACTTCGGTGATACTTAAATGGTTAATAGAAAAAAATTATGAGGTTATTGCTTTTGTGGCCGATGTTGGGCAGGCCGATGATTTTGAAGCATGTAGGGAAAAAGCATTGCTACTTGGCGCATCCAAAGTAATTATTGCTGACCTTAAAAGGGAATTTATTGATGAATATGTTCTTAAAGCTATCATGGCAAATGCTATTTATGAGGACAGATACCTGCTTGGTACTGCGCTTGCCAGGCCTCTTATTGCAAAAAAACAGATTGAAGTTGCCAGGGCAGAAGGCGCTAATGCAGTAGCGCATGGCGCGACAGGAAAAGGTAACGACCAGGTAAGGTTTGAGCTATGTTACTATGCCCTGATGCCCGGGGTTAAAGTTATATCACCCTGGAAAGACAAGGAGTTCCTTGCTCAGTTTAAAGGAAGAACAGATCTTCTTAAGTATGCTTCTGAGAAAAAAATTCCTGTTAAAGCGAGTATCGATAAGCCTTACAGTGAAGATGATAACCTCATGCATATCAGTCATGAAGCAGGAATCCTGGAAGATCCTATGTACACGCTTCATAAGAGCATGCTTGAGAAGATGGTTATGCCACAGGATGCTCCCGACAAAGAGACACGTATAGTTATTCATTTCAAAAACGGGATTCCGGTAAAGCTGGTCAACAAAGATGATGGTACCTTAAAAGATGATTCTTATGATATGTATGTGTATCTGAATGAGTTAGCAGGTAAAAACGGGATAGGTCTGCTCGACATGGTAGAGAACAGGTTCGTAGGGATAAAATCGAGAGGTGTGTATGAGACTCCTGCAGCAACAGTTTTGCATATTGCTCACAAAGATATTGAGGGCATAGCCATGGACAGGGAGGTAATGCGACTTGTAAACATGCTTACGCCGAAATTTGCAGAAATCATTTATAACGGTTTCTGGTTCAGCCCTGAAATGGATTTTCTTATGGCAGCTATTGAAAAGAGCCAGGAGCTTATTGATGGCAGCGTTCATCTCTGCCTTTATAAGGGCAATGTTCTTATTGAAGGTCGCGAATCGCCTTCTTCATTATATAACAAAAAACTATCGAGTATGGATATTGAAGGTGGTTTTGATCAGACTGACAGCAAAGGATTTATACGGATTAACGCTATACGGCTTATGGCCCACAGGGCTATTGTTGAGGCAAATCAGATAAAAAAGTAAATATGAAACTCTGGGAAAAAGGGATAAACCCCGAACCTGCAATTATCGAATTCACGGCAGGAAAAGACAGAAAAACTGATTTAGCTCTCACAAAATGGGATATAATCGGTTCAATGGCTCATGTGATAATGCTCGATGATGTGGGATTGATTTCAGAAGATGAGAAAAATGGACTTTTAAAAGCTCTTCATTCCCTTTTTGTCTGGGATGAAGAAGGAAGCCTGGTGATTGAAAAGGACGTTGAGGACATCCATTCTCAGATTGAAAAAGAGATGTCATCAATCCTTGGAACAACCGGCAAGAAGATTCATACCGGACGGTCAAGAAACGATCAGGTTTTAGTTGATATTCGACTTTATACCAGGGAGGAGATCGATAAACTTTCTGTTCTGATCCGCAGGCTTTTTGCAAAATTACAGTCGCTGAGTGAGCAATACAAAGAGGTTTTATTACCCGGATATACACACATGCAACCGGCTATGGTTTCATCATTCGGCTTATGGTTTGGAGCTTATGCCGAATGTCTTGCCGATGATGTTGTAATGCTTGCCGGGGCAAGGGCGCTCAATAATCAAAATCCATTGGGAACCGCGGCAGGATATGGAACCACACTGCCAATAAACAGGAAGCTGACGTCAGAGCTTCTTGAATTTGATGATCTGTTATACAACTCAGCCTATGCAAGTCTGAGCAGGGGTAAAATAGAGATGGCGATTGCCTCAGCTCTGGCGTCAGTCGCTCAGACCCTTTCGCGTTTTTCTATGGATATTTGTATCTATATGAGTTCAGAATTCAGGTTCATTGATTTTCCTGATGAATATGTTACCGGTTCAAGTATCATGCCGCAGAAAAGGAATCCAGATGTATTCGAACTTATCAGGGCCCGTGCGAATGTGATTCAAACCCTTCCAAACCAGATTGCAATCCTGACAAGCAATCTCCAGTCAGGATATAATAGAGATCTACAGTTGCTTAAGCAGCTGGTATTTGATGCTTTCGGAGAAATGAGGGAGTGTATTGATATAATGATTCTGATGCTCAATAATATAAAGGTAAGGAAGAATATCACGGAGAATCCTTTATATAATACAATATTCAGTACTGAGGAGGTAAACCGGCTGGTGAAGCAGGGTATCCCTTTCAGAGACGCATATAAGGCAGTATCTGAAATGGTTAAAAATTCCTCTTTTTCAAGAACAACATTAGCTGATTATGTTCATGAAGGGAGTATCGGTAATCTGTGCAACAAAGAGATATCTGATATTTTCGAGAAGAGAATGAAGAGTTTTAAGAACACAACAGCTTCTGAACTGGCAGATAAGATGATGCATCATGTGACAAACTGAAGCTCTTCTGGAAATAAATACTACATTTCTGACTTTCAGCCCCCCATTTGGGGGGTTGGGGGGTAGAAAAACGAGGTTTGGGGGTTCTTTGATTTCTCAATATTCTCGATAAATACATCAAACAGATAGCCGGTATCTGTTGGTCCTCCTGATGCTTCAGGGTGAAACTGAGTTGAGAAAAACGGCATGGTTTTATGCATCATCCCCTCATTTGTCTGATCGTTTATATTGATGAAAAGTGGTTCCCAGTCTTTCCCTAAAGTTTTATTATCAACGGCAAACCCGTGATTCTGTGATGTAATGTATGCTTTATCGGTACCTACCTGAAGAACAGGTTGATTGTGGCTCCTGTGGCCATATTTAAGTTTATAGGTATCTGCTCCGGAAGCAAGCGCCATCAACTGGTTTCCAAGGCAAATTCCGAAAATGGGTTTCTTACCTTCAAATGCTTTTCTGATGTTCTCAATAGTTGAGCTGCACATTTTCGGATCACCGGGACCATTGGATAGAAACAATCCGTCAAATTCTTCATTGTGAAAATCGTAATCCCATGGAACCCTGATAATTGTTGTGTCGCGTTTCAGAAGGTTCCTGATTATGTTATACTTAACGCCGCAGTCAACAAGTAATATTTTATATTTCCCTGAACCGTAAATTCTCTTTTCATGAACGCTGACTTCGGCAACAAGATTCACTTTGTTAGGGTCGTAATAACCAATCCCGGTTCCTTCGGGTTCAACTTTTCCAAGCATGGCTCCATTCTCCCGGATTCTTTTTGTAAGAGCTCTGGTATCAATCCCGTAAATTCCCGGCACATTATTTCTTTTAAGCCACTCATCGAGGCTTTCTGTCGCATTCCAGTGGCTGTATTCAAAAGAATAATCGGATACTATGAGTCCGGAAATGTGAATCGAGGACGACTCATAAAATCTATAGAGATCATTTTCTTCGCTTTTCGCGGGTGCTCCATAGTTGCCAACCAGAGGATAGGTAAGACAAAGGATTTGTCCGCGATAGGATGGATCGGTTAAACTCTCGGGATATCCTGTCATGGCTGTATTAAAAACCACCTCTCCTGCAGCCGCGACAGGCGATCCGAAGGAGCGGCCATGATATATCGTTCCGTCTTCAAGTGTCAGTTTTACCTTTATTATCCCTGTCATTTTAAAATGGTTCTCAATTCTTAATTCGTTTGTTCAAATGTTCTTCGTTCAATTAAATTATCTGTTGGATGAAACAGCTGTTTCAATCTGTTCCATAGCTTTTATTACTGTCTGATGTGTTGTTGCCAGGTTCATTCTCATGAAACCTTCTCCTCCGGGGCCAAAAGTTGAGCCCTCATTCATTCCTATTCCTGCCTTATTAACAAAGAAATTCTGAAGCTCTTTTCCTGTCATGCCGAATTTACGGCAATCGAGCCAGATCATATAAGTTGCTTCAGGCTGAACCGGGATAATTTCAGGAATCATCTTCCTGCAATAATCTTCAACGAAATCAATATTATGGTCAATATAGTCAAGTAAGGCATCGAGCCATTGATGTCCCTGTGAGTATGCTGCAACAGAAGCAATTGTTCCAAAGATGTTTCCACTTCCTATATGCAGGTTTTCAACTATCCTGCTAAACGACTTTCTTAAAACGGGGTTTGAGATGATCACAGAGGAAGTTGAAAGACCTGCAAGGTTGAAGGTCTTACTTGGAGCAATACATGTAATTGTATTTTCGGCAATTTTTTCAGAAAGTGATGCAAAAGGGATATGTCTGAATCCGGGCAAAACAAGGTCACAATGTATTTCGTCGGAGATGATCAGGATATTGTTTTTCAAACAGATGTCTGCAAGTTTGTTCAGTTCTTCCGGTGTCCATGCCCTTCCTACAGGATTATGCGGATTGGAAATTATTATCATTTTTGTTTTCTCATCAATAGATGCAATCAGGGAATCATAGTCCATTACCCATTTTCCTTCAGACTCTGTCAGTCTGTTATGAATGAGTTTCCGGCCATGCGATTCTACTGCTGAAAAGAAAGGAAAATAAACCGGAGGCTGAACAATAATACTATCACCCGGTTGTGTAAAAGCCAGGGTGCATATATTGAGCGCCGGAACAATACCGGGACTAAAGGAGATCCATTCTTTTTCAATCGGAAGATTATGTCTTGTTTTAAACCATTCGATTATTGACAGAAAATATTCCGGAGGACGTGAAGAATATCCATAAATTTCATGATTAACCCGGTTCTGAAGGGACTTTACTATAAAATCGGGGGTGTTGAAATCCATATCAGCAACCCACATCGGAATAATATCTTTTACTCCGAATGTATCTTCCCTGCGATCATACTTAATACAGTTTGTTCCCTCTCTGTTAACAGGTTCATCAAAATTCCACATTGTCAAAAAATGATCTGAATTCAGGGGCTCAAAGATATAAAAAAATTGCCGATACCAGATTGATTATCTGATTTTCTTCGCTTCCTTCAGGGTAAGTGGTAAACGAAGAAAATCAAATGAAGATTGTTTATGATTCAAGATACTCATTTTATTTAAATATAATTTATTACTTTTATAGCAGATTTTGACTCGTATTTTAAATTTTAAAATGATTAAAAATGAAAAAGATTTTTGCAGGTGTTTTACTTCCAATACTGATATTAAGTTTGGCTTTTTTATATTCATGCACTTCATGCAAGGATAGGACAGCCGGGAAACAACAGAAAATGGTTGAGCAGGAACAGGTAAAGACTATTGAGAATCAGATTGAAACAAATGTTTATCCTCTTCCTACTTCGGCAAATGTAATCAAAATGCTTACCGAGCTTGAAGTCGGGTATATTTTTGGTATTTCTAACCCGGTCGCGAATACTAAAAAATATTTCAGCAGCACAACCCGCGCGATAAATCTTGGCGTTTATGGAGCTGATCTGAGTTATGTAACTCTCTATAATATACAGCAGGAAGTAATTATGTATTTGAACGCGATCCAATCACTTGCTAACGAACTCAATATGTCTAAAATATACAATGAAGATTTATATGAGAAAATAACTCGGAATAAAGATAACAAGGAGGAACTCGTGAAAATACTCACGAGTTCATTCAATGATACTTATGCATATCTGAGTGAAAACGATCAGCAACCTCTGGCGCTACTTGTTGTTGGAGGTGCATGGGTAGAAGGAATGTATCTTACAACAAATGTTTCGGAAGCAGCTTACCAGGTTGCAGGTATATCAAAGGTTCTTCTTGAGCAGAAAAAATCATTCGAGCTTTTCCTCGAAATTACCAAACCGTATGCCAATGATGCCAGTGTAAGTGATTTCGTAAAAGAGCTGGATCCTGTAAAAAAAGTATATGAAGGACTTGGCACGAGTCTTAGTGATCAGAATATTATGGATATAACCAAGGCCATTGGTGCGGTTAGAGCCAAAATTGTAGAATAGTTATTTCATTAATATGCGGCCGCAAAGCATTTCACTTTGCGGTCTTTTTATTACTTGATGTCTTTATGAGGGAATCTGTATTACTTGCTTTAATTCACATTTTTGCAATCGTTTCGACTATCAATCCTTCAGGAATTTCAGCGCGGGGGAAAAAAATACTTCGAAGCTACCTCAGAAGATATCTTAACAGGGAGCTGGAGGAAGAATATTATTCACTCTTTCAGAATAATCTTGAGTTCTATTCAAATGAGCTGAAAAGTGTTGACAAAGCTGAACTGTCAGATGACGATTCTCTTATATCATTCCAGATAACAAATATTTGCAGGCAAATAAAAAAAGGATTATTCCTTGAAGAAAGGATGATCGTTTTTCTTCAACTTATAGAATTTGCATTTGAAGATGGAATGATTTCCGAACAGGAGAAGACAATTATTGACATTGTTTCTAGGACATTTAATATTTCTAAAAAGGAGTACGATAACGCCACCGCCTTCATGATTGGCAGATCGTATGATGACGTATTACCAGAGAGTATTCTCATAATTGAAAGCGATAATCCTAAATATTCCGGCGCTGACATCTATAAAAATTACGACAAATGGAGACATATCAGGATTAAAGGGTTCAAAGGTCATCTTGTTGTGATGCATATTGAGAGCACAGGAACACTTCTCTTTACTTACGACGGCCCGCAGGTTCTGTATTTTAAAGGAAGAGATATTATTGCCTGCCGACCTTATCTTCTTGACCGTGGTGTTAATATTAAGGGGCCGAATATTGATCCCATATATTATTCAAAAATTTATAAAAAATTCATTTCAAGGAAATTCCCTGAAAAGATATTCTATGAGGGGCATGATGTTGAATTTCAGTTTAAGAACTCCGATAACGGACTTCAGAAAATGAATTTCAGGGTTGAATCGGGCAATCTTATCGGCATTATGGGAGGCAGCGGTGTCGGCAAGACCACGTTAATTAATTTGCTCCATGGCAAGATAAGCCCTACATCCGGGAACCTCTATATAAATGGTTATGACATAAATTCTGATGCGGAAGAACTGAAAGGGCTCATAGGATTTGTCCCACAGGATGATATGCTTATTGAGGAGCTGTCAGTATATCAGAATCTTTATTTTAATGCCCGGTTATGTTTTGGCGATTATAATGAAGAACAGCTAAAGAACACTGTCGAAAAAGTACTTCATGATCTTGACCTCTCTGACATCAAAGATCTTCAGGTTGGAGATTTGATGAATAAGAAGGTGAGTGGGGGCCAGCGGAAGCGACTTAATATTGGTCTTGAACTTATGAGAGAGCCGGTGGTACTGTTTATTGATGAGCCAACATCAGGATTATCTTCTTTCGATTCAGAAAAAGTTATGAGTTTATTAAGAAACCAGGCCTTGAGCGGTAAGCTGGTTTTTGCAATAATTCATCAACCTTCTTCAGATATCATCAAAATGTTCGACAGGCTGTGGCTGCTCGATAAGGGGGGGTATATGATCTATGATGGCGATCCTGTTGAAGCCCTGGTCTATTTTAAAACTGAGACATCGCAGGCAAATGCTGCCGAAAGTGAATGTCCGAATTGCGGAAATGTTGAAACAGATAACATTTTGCATATTATTGAGGTTAAGGTTATTGATAATTCAGGATACCCCGGAAAAGAGAGACAGGTGAGCCCGAAGGAATGGTACGAGAAATATATAAAGAAAATGATGCCGGTTCTTGGCATAAAGCCCTCAAAAACAGCTATTCCTCCAAGCAACTTCAGAGTTCCCAAAAAAACGGATCAGATAAAGACTTTTATTAAACGAAACCTTACGCGGAAGCTGGCAGACACTCAGTATATGGCGATCAATCTTCTTGAGGCCCCGCTCCTGGCTTTCATTCTCGGATATATCTCAAAATTCAGCGAGAACGGAACATACAGTTTTGCAAACAACAAAAATTACCCGGTATTCCTTTTCATGTCAGTTATAGTCTCTCTTTTTCTCGGCCTTACTGTTAGCGCCGAAGAAATTTTCAGAGATAGAAAAATCCTTGAAAGAGAGAAATTTCTGGACTTAAGCAGATTGAGTTATCTTCTTTCAAAAATCAATTTTCTATTTGCTTTATCGGCCATACAATCTTTGTCATTTATCCTGGTAGCAAATTCGATCCTTGAAGTGCAAGGTATGCTTTTCCAGCAATGGATAATCCTCTTCTCAACTGCCTGTTTCGGTAACCTGCTCGGACTTAATATATCTGCCGGCATGCGTACAGCTGTCAGTATTTATATCCTTATACCACTTATACTTGTGCCTCAGCTCCTGCTGGGAGGAGCGATGATAAAATTTGATGACCTTCACAAATCAATTAGCAAGAAAATATTTGTCCCGGTTGTAGGAGATATTATGGTAACGCGCTGGGCTTATGAAGCAATGAGTGTTGAACAGTTTAAGAGTAACAGAGTTGAAAGGCCATTTTTTAAATATGATATGGAAATAAGTCAGGATGACTGGAATGCTTCATTTCTCCTCCCGACTTTAAAAGTAAAAGTCAGCGAGTGTCTGGCTGAAGGAAAAAATCCTGAATACCGGGAATCCGTTGAGAAAAATTTAAGAAAAATTTATTATCATATAAATGATCTTTCTTCTGTTTCCGGTATTAACCCCGGGGCATGGATCAGTAATATAAATTATGATGGTTTGAATGAATTTGTTGCTAATGAAGCAACAAAATATCTCGACAGCTTAAGGGGTTCATTCAGAATAAAAAGCCGGGCAGTAACAAATAGACGTGATTCATTATTTAAACAAATTGCCGGCAGTATTGGAGAGGATAAGTTCATTGAGATGAGGAGTAAAGATTATAATGAAAATCTTGCCAACATTGTACTTAACAGGTTATCTGCCAGTAAAATATATGATGCAGAAGACCGACTTATTCAAAAAGCTGATCCTATCTTTATGCCTCCGGGATCAAAATATGGGAGAGCTCATTTTTTCGCTCCTTATAAACAGATTGGTGATCTCAGGATCGGAACACTGTTGTTTAATATAAGTGTGATCTGGTTATTGAATCTATTTCTGTTTATTGCATTGTATTATAACATCCTGAAGAAATTTATAGCATTTCTTGAATCCCTGAAATTGCCAATATTACGAAAGTTTGGAAGAGACCTTCTGCAATTTTAGGCTTAACTATTGAATATACCCGGGAGCGATGAGTAGAGTACAGCCAAAAAAGAGACTTGGGCAACACTTTCTAAAAGATACAGAAATTGCCCGCAAAATAGCCTTCTCTCTCACAGGTACCGGATACAACTCTGTACTCGAAATTGGTCCCGGAATGGGGATTCTTACAGGTTACCTGATGGAGAGAGAATTTTCTGATTTCAGGGTCATCGAAATAGATAACGAGTCTGTGCATTATCTTCAGACTAATTTCCCGGAACTGAAAAACATAATAAGAGGTGATTTTCTCTCAATGGATATTGATGCTTATTTTCCTGAAAAGACGGCCATAATAGGTAATTTTCCATATAATATCTCAACACAGATATTTTTCAAGGCTTTGAAACACCGCGAAAAGGTTGTTGAGATAGCCGGAATGTTGCAGAAGGAGGTTGCTGAAAGAATTTGTGCCGGACCAGGTTCAAAGACATACGGCATCCTCAGTGTTTTACTCCAGGCATTTTATAAAGCAGAGTACCTTTTTACTGTACAGGAACATGTTTTTTCGCCACCACCAAAAGTAAAATCGGGAGTTATAAGGTTAATCAGAAACGATGTGAAAAATCTCGATTGCAACGAGATATTGTTTTTCAGGGTTGTTAAAGCCTGCTTTAACCAGCGCAGGAAAACATTAAGAAACTCCGTGAGAGCTGCATTTGAGCTGAAACGCGATGATTATTTTGAATTTAGTCTGAGACCTGAACAATTATCTGTTAATCAATTTGTTCAGCTTACCAGATGGATTGATGAGAACAGAGTAATATCAGAATGAGAAGCCTATTGCCTCAACAGGATTCATTTTAGCTGCTGAATATGCCGGAGCATAACCGGCTACAACTCCGATAATTCCTGAAATGATTATTGCCAGAAAGGTATTAGCCAAAGTCAGATATATGTGCCAATCATACAGGTAATTAATGACTAATGTGGCAATGAATATCATTAAAACTCCAAGTAACCCGCCAAGAATCGAGAGAAGCACTGATTCAACCAGGAATTGTTGAAGGATAAAAAACTTTTTCGCTCCGAGCGCCTTCTGAATACCAATAATGTTTGTTCTCTCCCTTACTGAAACAAACATGATGTTTGCAATTCCAAATCCGCCGACAAGAATTGCAAATCCTCCAATAATCCAGCCACCTATATTAATTCCTGCAAAAACAGCATCAAAACTCTTCGTTATAAGACTTGCCCTGTTTAAATAAAAATTATTTATAACATCAGGTTGAAGTCTTCTTGCAGCCCTGAGAATCATAGTCGTCTCATCACTTAATTCCTGTATCGGAACACCATCTTTTGCCTTAATCATAAGAGTGGCATCAAGAAAATTATTCTTCATATTTATGAAAGATTTTCCATAATTATAGGGAATAAGTGTAGTCTCATCAACTCCGCCGTCGACTTGTCCACCCTGACCTTCTTTTTTAAATACGCCTATTACATATGTTTTTTCCCCTGAAATCATTATCTCTTTGCCAACAGGATCGGCCTTTCCGAATAACTTCTCAGCAATTACAGTACCTACAATGGCAACATTTTTCCCAGAGGAAGATTCTTCAGGTGAAAAGTAGCGTCCATACTCAATTTCAAATGTTCTTAGATTCTCAAATTCATGAGTGGCCGCCCAAATAGTAGCATCACTTATGAGATTCTTCCTGTATTTTATAGGTTCATTCTGGGCGATCCTTAAACTGGCTGATGATGTTTTGGTGGATCGGTTAAGAATTGCCTTAAAATCACTTTCCGAAATTGCAGGCCATTTGATGATATCCCACCATTTCAGGTTGGGTTCAAATCCCCACGGCCATTTGTCAACGTGAATCACATTATCTCCAAGTGATGAAATACTGTCACGGATCGATTTTTCCATCCAGTCAAGTACCGTGAAGACCGAAATAATTGAAAAAATGCCGATAGTAATTCCGAAAAGGGAAAGAAAAGTTCTTAACTTGTTTACAATAACAGAGTTAACAGCGAAAACAAAACCTTCTTTAAGTAACCTGAAAAACATTTTCGTATTTTGAAATAATATAATTGTGGGTCAAATATACGAAAATCATTTAAAGCAGAGAATCATATATTATATAATGTATTGAGGTTATTAAAAAAATATCTATTTTTAGACGCCGTAAATAATTAGCCAAAGACAATCGTAATTATCATATAATGAGTGACAAAAGAATACGCAGTGCTCTGATTTCGGTTTTTAATAAGGAGGGACTGGCAGACATAGTCACATTGCTTCATAAGCTGGACGTGAAGATATATTCCACAGGCGGTACCTTCAACTTTATAAAGGATCTTGGTTTTCCGGCTGAAAAAGTAGAGGATCTTACATCTTACCCTTCGATCCTTGGCGGTCGGGTTAAAACACTTCATCCATCAGTTTTTGGAGGAATACTGGCCAGAAGGGAAAACAGTGAGGACCTCGTGCAGCTTTCAAAATATAATATACCTGAAATTGACCTCGTGATTGTTGACCTTTACCCTTTCGGGGAGACAGTAGCATCGTTGGCTGAAGAAGAGGAAATAATTGAAAAAATAGACATTGGTGGTATCTCGCTCATCAGGGCAGCAGCTAAAAACTATAAAGATGTTCTTGTAGTTTCAGGAATAGAGCAGTATCCTGATTTTCTTGCCCTGTTAAATGAAAAGAAAGGGGTTACTTCTATTGCTGAAAGACGTCATTATGCTACCCGGGCTTTTCAGACATCTTCACATTATGATGTTGCCATCTTTAAATATTTTAACAGGCAATCAGATATTCCGGCTTTCAGGGAGAGTGCCAATTCATTCTATCCTTTACGCTATGGCGAAAACCCTCATCAGAAGGGTATATTTTATGGCGATCCTCACCTGATTTTCGATAAGCTTCACGGGAAAGAGATATCTTATAATAACCTTCTCGACCTTGATGCTGCTTTAAATATTATTGATGAGTTTACCGTAACAACATATAGTATTATTAAGCATAACAATGCATGTGGCATTGCTTCGCGTGAAAATCCTGTTGATGCATTTAACGATGCCCTTGCATGCGATCCTGTATCAGCATTCGGAGGTGTAATAGTTACAAATGCACCCGTGGATGAAGTGACAGCTAAAGAGATTGATAAGATATTTTTTGAAATTATCATTGCTCCCGGCTTTACAGATTCTGCACTTGAAATACTAAAACAAAAAAAGAACCGTATAATACTTCTCAGAAAAAACTCAACCAGAAGCGATTCAGGATTCAGATCGTTGCTTAACGGAGTCATTTGGCAGGAAAGGGACAGGAATACCGAAACCTCCCATGAGATGAGGCCGGTAACTCTGAGAGCTCCACAACAGTCTGAAATTGAAGATCTTGTGTTCGCCAATATTATTGTTAAACACAGCAAATCCAACGCGATTGTAATAGCTAAAAACAGTCAGTTATGTGCCAGTGGTATTGGGCAGACTTCGAGGGTGGATGCATTAAAGCAGGCAATTGAAAAAGCACTCTCATTCAGGTTCGATCTGAAAGGATCGGTTCTGGCATCAGATGCCTTTTTCCCCTTTGCCGACAGCGTTGAGATTGCTCATAAAGCCGGTATTACCGCGATTGTGCAACCCGGAGGATCAGTCAGGGATCAGGAATCAATTGATTATTGTTCTTTGCATGGAATAGCAATGGTATTCACGGGAATCAGACATTTTAAACATTAAATATTAATTAAATATCTCATATAATGGGACTATTTTCATTCTTAACGCAGGAGATTGCAATTGACCTCGGAACAGCAAACACCATCATCATTCACAATGATAAAGTTGTTGTTGATGAACCATCTATAGTGGCAATTGATAAAAATACGGGTAAGCTGATAGCAATAGGTGAAACAGCAAGGCAGATGCATGGCAAGACACACGAAAATATTAAGACTATCAGACCTTTACGCGATGGGGTAATAGCCGATTTTAATGCTGCCGAACTGATGATAAGGGGAATGATCAAGATGATTAACAAAGGGCCACGCTTTTTCTCCCCATCACTGAAAATGGTAGTTTGCATACCATCGGGCAGCACAGAGGTAGAAATACGCGCAGTGCGCGATTCATCGGAACATGCCGGTGGTCGCGATGTATATATGATTTATGAACCGATGGCAGCTGCAATAGGGATAGGCATCGATGTTGAAGCGCCCGAAGGTTGCATGGTGGTTGATATCGGGGGAGGCACTACCGAAATAGCTGTTATTGCTCTCGGAGGAATAGTTTGCAATAAATCTATCAGAATTGCAGGAGACGGATTTACAGCTGATATTCAGGCATATATGCGTCATCAACATAATATTAAAATTGGCGAACGGACAGCGGAAGACATTAAGATCGGAGTAGGCGCCGCTCTTCCTGATATAGAAAATCCACCTGCTGACTTTATAGTAAGAGGGCCAAATATTATGACTGCCCTCCCGATCGAAATACCAATCTCTTATCAGGAAATAGCTTACTGTCTCGATAGATCATTATCTAAAGTCGAAGCTGCCCTGTTAAACGTTCTTGAACTAACACCTCCTGAATTATATGCTGATATTGTAAACAAAGGAATCTATCTGGCCGGGGGTGGAGCTTTACTGAGAGGTCTTGACAAGAGATTGTCTGACAAGATAAATATTAAATTCAATGTTGTTGAAGATCCTTTGCATGCAGTTGCGCGCGGCACAGGGGTTGCCCTGAAAAATGTCGATAAGTTTCAGTTCCTAATGAGATAATTCAAAGGGGTGAATGAGGAGTCTGCTGAATTTTTTATCGAAATACAATAACCTGATCATCTTTCTTATTCTTGAAGGAATAGCTGTTTATTTGCTTGCAACAGGTAATAATTATCATAATACCAGGGTTTTGAATGGCATCAGGAACCTTACAAAAAAAACTGAGGAGAAAATTAATAATACCCGGAACTACCTGAATCTTCGTGAGATAAATGTGAACCTTGCAGCAGAAAACATTGCTCTGAGAAACAGTATCGGGCGTACAAACAATAAAGAGAATTTGCTTTTTTTTTCTGTTACCGATTCCATTTACAGGCAACAATACCTCCATACATCTGCTGAAGTCATTAGTAATTCAATAAACAGGCAGAAGAATTTTTTTACGCTAAATAAGGGAGACCGGCAAGGTATAAAAGTTGATATGGCCGTTACTTCCGAAAACAGTGTTGCCGGAGTGATAGTAAGCTGTTCCGAAAACTATTCTGTTGCCATGTCACTTCTTAACCTCGATTTCAGATTAAGCGCAAGAATAAAAACAAATGGTTATTTCGGATCACTGAACTGGAACGGTAAAGACACACATTATGCTGTTTTAAGTGAAATACCTCAGCATGTCTTCGTAAATATGGGTGATACAATTGAAACTACAGGTTATTCAGCAATTTTCCCGGAAGGGGTGTTGGTTGGCACTGTGAGCGATTTTGAGAAGATGGGTGGTGACTTTTATAAAATAACAGTTTTATTGGCAACCGATTTCAGAAAATTACACTTTGTGGATATTATTGGTAATATGAAAAAAACCGAGCAACTTGAACTTGAAAAACTATTTCAATGATCAACAAGATTTTAAGGTTTAGTCTGATTTTTATTTTGCTGATCCTGCTTCAGGTCTTGTTATTTAATAATATCCAATTCAGCGGATATGTTAATCCCTATGTCTATCTGATGTTTATTCTTCTTTTACCGGTTGAAATACCTTCCTGGTTATTACTTCTGTTATCCTTTTCAACAGGCCTTATTATAGATTTTTTCTCGGGTTCTCCGGGGATGCATTCTTTCGCTACAGTACTGGCAGGATTTGTTCGACCTTATATTTTACGGATCATATCACCAAGGGATGGCTATGAACACGGTTCAGTCCCGTCAATGCTGACTTATGGCTTCAAATGGTTCCTTACTTATACTTTATTAGTAGTGCTGGTTCACCATACAGCTCTTTTTTACATCGAGGTATTTCGTTTTACCGATTTCTTCAGAACAATGTTAAGAGTTTTATTAAGTTCACTGTTTTCCATAACCTTTATACTTCTTTTTGAATATTACAGGAGAGGAAAGTAATTGATTTGATTATGAAAGATGCATTCATCAGCAGGAAATATATTATTATGGCGCTTATCTCGCTGGCATCTTTAGGCCTTATAATCAGATTGTTCATCATACAGGTTGTAAAAGATTCATACAGGCTCTCAGCCGACAATAATGTTCTGAGATATGTTATACAGTATCCTGCCCGAGGACTTATTTATGACAGGAATGGGGAATTGATTGTACTCAATCAGGCTGCATACGATCTGATGGTTGTACCGGCCCAGACCTCAAAGATTGATACAAACGGGTTTTGTAATCTCCTTGGAATAACCGGTGATTTTTTTCGGGAACGAATGAAAACTGCTGTTAACTATTCCAGACGCGCCCCTTCAACTTTTCTGAAACAGATTTCAGATCAGACTTATGCAAAGCTTCAGGAGAAGATGTTCCTGTATCCCGGGTTTTACGTTCAGCCCAGAACTCTGCGCAAATATACAAAACCTGTTGCTTCACATATTCTTGGATATGTCAGCGAGGTGGATGATGGAATTATGAGGAAGAATCATTATTATAAGTCAGGAGACTATATCGGGAAACTTGGAATTGAAGAAGCATACGAAAAAGAACTGAGAGGAAAGCGGGGAGTTAAAATATTTCTTGTAGATGTCTATAGCCGCATTAAAGGATCATATTCTAATGGCAAGATGGACACACTGGCTGTTCAGGGAGAGAATATTTTATCCGGTATTGATCTGAATCTCCAGGAATATGGAGAGCTTCTGATGAAAAACAAAAAGGGAAGTATAGTTGCCATTGAGCCTAAGACGGGAGAAGTACTGGCACTTGTATCTTCACCGAATTACAACCCGGACTTACTCGTCGGAAGGATAAGATCAGATAATTTTGCAAACCTGTCAGCTGACACTTTAAAGCCTTTGTTTAACAGAGCGCTAATGGCCTCCTATCCTCCCGGTTCTACATTTAAGCCTATAAATGGACTCATAGCGCTCCAGGAACAGGTTATTACGCCTTCAACATTGTTTGGCTGTGACCATGGCTATCTTTTTGTGAGCTGTCATTCACATGCATCTCCTCTGAATCTTGAGGGTGCAATAATGAACTCATGCAATTCTTATTTCTGTCAGGCTTACAGGAGAATTCTTGAAAACGCGAAATACCTGTCTGTTTCAGCAGCTTATGAAAAATGGAAGGGATACCTTAATGAGTTTGGGTTAGGAAGCAAACTGGGAACGGATTTTGTTAACGAACTCCCGGGCTTCATACCGGCCGTGAGTTATTACAACAAGTATTACGGAAAAAACAGATGGAAAGCTCTGACGGTAATTTCAATGGCGATAGGACAGGGTGAGATTGGAACTACCCCTCTTCAGATGGCAAATTTGACTGCAGCAATAGCAAACAGAGGCTATTATTATACTCCTCATATTGTAAAATCAGTGGGAGCTGAAGGTAAAATTAATACCCGGTTCACTACAAAACACGTGATAAGTATTGATTCGGCAAACTTTGAAGAAATAATACGTGGAATGGAAGAAGCTGTAAATAGCGGAACAGCAAGAATAGCAGCGTTGAAAGATATTATTGTTTGTGGCAAAACAGGGACAGTTCAGAATCCTCATGGTAAAGATCATTCGGTTTTTATCGCGTTTGCACCTAAAGAGAATCCGAAAATTGCAATTGCAGTATATGTGGAAAATGCTGGTTTCGGAGCAACTTATGCTGCTCCCATTGCCGGTCTGATGATTGAAAAATATCTTAAAGGAGAAGTATCAAATAAGGAACGGGAGCAAAACATGCTTAACCTTAATCTCATGCAACAGTGAAGCGCAGCATTAATATCTGGAAAGGGATTGACAAGACCACAATTTTCCTGTTTCTATCCATGATTATCATGGGATGGTTAAATATTTATGCTGCCGTATATAGTGAAGAACATTCCGGGATATTCGACCTGTCACAACGTTATGGTAAGCAGTTTGTCTGGATTGTTACTTCTCTGATACTCGCCATTTTTGTAGTAATAATTGACAACAGATTCTATTTCTTTTTTTCCTTGTTCATTTATGGTATCCTGATGTTGCTTCTGATTCTGGTGCTTATTATTGGAAATGAAATTAACGGTGCAAAATCGTGGTTTGAATTTGGAGGGTTAACTCTGCAACCTTCTGAGTTTGCCAAGTTTGGAACTGCACTGGCATTAGCCGGTTATTTAAATACCAAGAGGCAGGAACTGACAAAAAAAAGAGTGATAATTACTGCATCATTAATTATTTTTTTCCCCGTTCTTCTTACAGCTCTTCAGCCGGATATGGGCTCTTCAATAGTCTATTTTGCATTAATTTTAGTACTTTTCAGAGAAGGAATGAGCCCCTATATATTTGTATCGGGATTGCTGATGTTAATCCTTTTCTTCCTCACTCTTATTATAAACAATATCTATCTTGAAGTCGCATTGATTGTTATCGCATCTCTTCTTGTTTGGTTTGCAACACGAAAATGGGAATTGTGTATTGTCGGTTCAGGAATTTTCATTTTTATTACCGGGCTTTTGTATGCACTTAATTTTTATGTACTTAAAAGCATTGGTAATGAGATGATTATCTCCCTTTCTCTCATACTTTCAGGAGTAGCTTACGCATATTATATTTATAGCAGGAAAGCAGCTGCTGTATTGACAATATATTTGTTCCTTTTAGGAAGTATCTTATATGTAAATTCAGTCAATTATACCTTTAATAATATACTTAAACCTCATCAAAAAGACAGAGTGAACATTCTTCTCGGATCTAAGTCAGATTTACATGGAACAGGTTATAATGTTAACCAGTCAATAATCTCGATAGGTTCCGGGGGATTCTTCGGGAAAGGTTTTTTAAAAGGTACCCAGACCAGGTTTAAATTTGTTCCTAAACAGAGTTCGGATTTTATTTTCTGCACTGTTGGTGAGGAATGGGGTTTCCTTGGTTCTTTTGTATTAATAGGGATGTATTTGTGGCTCCTTTTAAGATTGATTTTCCTGGCTGAACGACAGCGATCTGTCTTTTCACGAATATATGGGTATGGCGTAGTCTCAATTCTGTTTATCCATTTCTTCTTAAATATAGGTATGGCCATTGGCATTGTACCGGTAATTGGGATACCGTTACCGTTTTTTAGTTATGGAGGCAGTTCTTTATGGGCATTCACAATTCTTTTGTTTATTTTTCTAAGGCTTGATGCAAGCCGAACGGAGTACCTTGTTTGATTAGAATGGTATTGTTATCCTGTGCGAGATTTCAACACCAAAATCCTTTTCAACATAATCTATAAGTTGTGGGAAAAACTCCATGAAATCGTCCTGCAGAGAGTAATAGTTTTTTTTGAGCGCGCGCATGGCAAATCGTGTTTCGTTCGGGAGAGTCGATCGTTTACTTAACGTATTCAGCACATGACGGATCCCGTTTTTTGTCTGGTATGATTCAATCCAGTTGTTAATTATAAAAAAGGGCATCATTTCCCTGACGTTTTCCGGCATTATCTCATAATTGTTAACGAGCGCCCTGTAAAAATTGTAAGTAACACTTTCAAGTGGCCTTCTTGAAAAAAAATCCCATTCCTTAGTCAGAAAATGGTCATAGATGATGTCGGTGATAACCCCTGAATATTTATGATATTTCCTTGTAAAGAATATCTTGCTTCGGTGAACAACAGGATGACGATCAGTAAACCCATCAATATGGCGATGAAGGATAATGCCTTTTCTGATAAGATCGGGGTACTTAAGGTAATCGCGTCCTTTTACATAATCACCGATGTAATTACCAATGATTATTTTATCAGAATCACCTGAAAGATATATGTGAGCTAAAACATTCATAAATTGACATAATAGTACAAAGAATTTGCCATATACCTTATCTTATGGAAAACATTTTCTTTAACATGTTTTCGTATCATTCAAAAAACAGCATTAACAGATTAATAATGAGCAAATTAATGCATAGAAACGACATTCAAAAAAATACTTTAAAATGCTCGGAATTGCGCTTTGCAAATTATACATTTGCTGATTCATTAAAAAACGATAAGGAGGATTTATGACTAAAAAAAATGTCATCATAATTGGTGCGGCAGGCAGGGATTTCCATAATTTCAATACCTGTTACAGAGATAATGATTATTACAATGTTGTTGCATTTACAGCTGCTCAGATACCCGATATTGACGGCAGAAAGTATCCTGAAGAACTTGCAGGAAAACTTTACCCTGATGGTATCCCGATTTTTGCTGAAGAAAACCTTCCTGAACTGATTAAAAAATTTAAAGTCGCCGATTGTGTTTTTTCATATAGTGATGTTACATACCAGAAAGTGATGTCGGTAAGCGCGATAGTTAATGCCGCAGGGGCAAATTTTGTATTGCTCGGGCCGGCAGATACTATGGTAAAAAGTATCAAACCGGTTATCGCTGTTGGCGCCATCAGAACGGGTTGCGGGAAAAGCCAGACGTCAAGAAAAATTATTGAACTCCTCATGGAAAAGGGCTTAAACGTAGTTGCGATTCGCCATCCGATGCCTTATGGCGACCTTAATGCACAGAAAGTTCAACGGTTTGCAGTGGTTAAAGACCTGGAAAAGCATAAATGTACGGTTGAGGAAATGGAAGAGTATGAACCTCATGTAGTCAGAGGAAATGTCATCTACGCGGGTGTTGATTATGAAGCTATACTGCGTGCAGCTGAAAATGATCCTTCCGGGTGTGATGTAATCCTCTGGGACGGAGGTAATAATGATTTTCCATTCTATAAGCCCGATCTTATGATTACAGTTACTGACCCTCATCGCGCGGGCCATGAACTCGGGTACTATCCTGGTGAAGTCACTCTCCGTATTGCCGATGTGGTGGTAATAAACAAGATGGACAGCGCTGCTCCGGAAGCAATTCAGATTGTAAGAGAAAGCATTGATAAGGTTAATCCGAAAGCAATTGTTATTGATGGAGCTTCGCCTATTAAAGTTGACGATTCTTCTTTGATCAGGGGTAAGAGAGTTCTTGTTGTTGAAGATGGTCCTACCCTGACACATGGCGAAATGAAACTGGGTGCAGGAGTTGTTGCCGCGCGTAAATTCGGCGCTTCAGAACTTGTTGATCCGCGTCCGTTCACCGTTGGCAGACTGAGCGATACATTCAGACAATATCCGAATATCGGAACTCTTTTACCGGCAATGGGTTATGGTGAACAACAGTTAAAGGATCTGGAGACTACAATAAATAACACCGATTGCGACAGTGTTATAATTGCAACTCCTATCGACCTGAACAGAATAATAAAAATTAAGAAACCTAATACAAGGGTCTATTATGACCTTCAGGAGATTGGCGATCCGAATCTTTCGCAGGTGGTTGAAGAGTTCGTGAAGAAACATAATCTCAAATCCTGACTTTTTACCCCCCAACCCCCCAAATGGGGGGCTTTAGCATTATTTATCAAAAATATTGGCATTGATTTGTTATCAGTAAAATATGCGAGTTTAAGCCCCCATTTGGGGGTTTAAGGGGGGAGAAACGGTGTTATTGTACCATCTTTTTATATTTTTCAACCCTTGCATCCTTGATAACCCCGCTCCAGTTTAATCCGAAACCAAAATCATAGGTATTTCCTTCTGAATCAACATGGCATGTCATATCGAAAGTCACATCTTCTTTTTGAATTTCAACAGTCTTCATATCTGCAGGCATCTGCATAGGTAATAATCCTGAAGGTTCAGTAGCTCCGGTGAGTATATCAAGGATAGCCTGGTCCTGTACATCGAAAGTAACAAGAATAGCATTCGCGTCTTTTTCGAATTCACTGAATACCATTGGCTTTGACATAGCTATTGATACAATAACAGGTTTATCTTTCATAACTTTTTTAGCATCCAGTACCATATTTAGATCACTTGCATTGGATGAATTAACTGTTTTATTCCTGAAGGTGCGATTTGTGAATTTCTCAAGTGGGTCTCCACCGGCAAGACTAGGATCACGGGCTTCAATAGCTTTATATGTACTGTATTGCAAACTGATTGGCACATAGCCATTACCCCCTTTTTTCACATCGGCAGGGTCGTATCCGCTACCGGAATTTGGGTTCCTTATAATGACAAGGGCAAAATCAGCTTCAGAAGGATTATCAGTAACCTTGAAATATTTCTTTACAAGGTTGATATTAACCGGATAATCAACTGATGCCGGGGTTGGGCCGCCAAAGAAATCTCTGCCGGCTGCTGTCACTCTCTTGGGAATGTAAACAGTTTTCTGTTTTTCAACAGGGAGTACTTTATTCTTATTTTTCAACATAACTATCGATTTCAACTGGGCTTTATATCCGGCTTTCATGAATTCCTCATTTCCAACAATCTTTTTTGTCTCGTCAACATTTAGGTAGGGATTTTCGAATAGTCCAACACGGAGTATATTTTTCAGAAGACGAACTGCAGACTCTTCCATGCGGGCTCTCATATATTCTTCGCCATGTTCTATTATTCCCATCTTATATGCCTCAATAACAGGGCCGGCATCATTATTACCACCAAACTGGTCAACCCCGGCCATAATAATTTTGTAATGCCTTTCAGCTATCGATAAGGTTTCAACACCCCAGCAGGTAGTACCAAATCCGTCAACGGCCCTCTCATCGCTGGTTACACCCCAGTCGGTACAGACTACACCGTCAAAACCGTACTTCCCCCTTAGGAGATCATTAATAATAAACTTGTTATAGCTGTTCCCGACATTTTCATTATTTTTTGTGTCGATACCATTCGATATTGTATAATAAGGCATTACTGCTGATGCCATTTTTGTTTCGCCTTCAAGTTTGAAAGCTCCTTCAGTAAAGGGGATAAGGTGATCTGAAAGATTATTACCCGGATAAACTGCATATTTCCCGAATGCAAAATGAGCATCGCGCCCTCCCTCTTCCGGACCACCGCCGGGCCAATGTTTTATCATAGTATTTACGCTTGTATAACCCCAACCGCCTGAAATAACCTTGTCATTCAGAGATGTCTGAAAACCATCAACATAAGCCCGTGCCATATCGGCTGAGAGTCGCGGGTTTTCACCGAACGTGCCGTTAACCCTGGCCCAACGAGGTTCGGTAGCCAGGTCAATCTGTGGTGATAATGCTGTTGAAATACCTAATGCACGGTATTCCTTCGCGGCAACTTGCCCGAATAATTTTACAACAGCCGGATCGAAAGTTGCAGCCATACCGAGTGAACCGGGCCACATTGAGATTTGTCCTGCAGAACCAACATTATATTCAACATCTGACGTTGAACGATGTCTTGGATCGGAACTGTTATTCGTAGGAATACCAAATCCGATACTTTCGCAAAGAGCCTGTACCTTATTATTCCATATAGCAGCCACTTCCGGACTTTCCACAGAAGTAATAAGTACATGACGGAGGTTATCGCTGGTAAGAAATTTAATCTGTTGGTCGCTGAGGTCCGAAGCTTTTGCCCCACTTTCCGCAAAAGGTTTGCCGTTATATGTACTAGCGCCAAATCTCGTATTTCCTGAAGGAATTGCCTGATGGGCGCTATAAAGCATTAATCCGGCAATCTGGTCAATTGTCATTTTTGATGCCAGGTCTTTTGCCCGATCATCTGCGCTTTTACTCCAGTCTTCATAAATGTCAAGTTTCCCGTTCCTGTTCAGATCTTTAAAGGCAAATCCTTTGACTGTTAATAATTTAACACCAGATGTGGTATCATATCCAAGGGTTTGACCCCCTTTGTTAGTTACATTACGGAGAGAACCCGTTCCTGATTCACTCCAGTTTTTACAACCTTGGAAAATAGTTGTAGTTGATATTACCAGCACCAGAAAAAGGAAAGTTTTTACATTTTTCATTTCAGTATTTTTTAGTTAATTTCATTTGTGTTATCAGAGTCTTTCCTTTAGCTTTTTCCCTGCTTCTTCGAAACCTGGTTTGTTAAGCAGGGCAAACATATTCTTTTTGTAAGCTTCTACACCCGGCTGATCAAATGGATTGACATCAAGAATATACCCGCTAACGGCACAGGCCAGCTCAAAGAAATATATCAACTGCCCGATATAGTACTCATCAAGAGAAGGAATGGTGATTGAAATTATCGGTACGTTGCCATCATTGTGTGCGAGGGTTGTTCCGATTTCTGCATTATGGTTAACTTCCGAAAGTCTTTTCCCTGCAAGATAATTAAGCTGATCAGAGTCATCTTTGTCAGCGGGTATAGTAAGTTTTTTTTTTGAATTTATTACTGAAATCATTGTTTCAAAAATGATCCTCTGACCATCCTGAATATACTGGCCTAATGAATGCAGGTCAGTTGTCATTTCAACTGAAGCGGGGAATATTCCCTTTCCGTCTTTTCCTTCACTTTCACCATATAATTGTTTCCACCATCCAGACATGAAATGAAGTTTCGGTGTGAACCCTACCATTATTTCAATCGGTTTGCCACTCTGGAGTAAAAGATTTCTTGCGGCAGCATAAAGAAGTGATGGATTGGTAGCTGCGTTTCTATTACTTCTTGTCAGTTCCTCCATTGATTTTGCTCCTTTAACAAGTGTTCTTATATCTATTCCGGCTAAAGCAATTGGGAGTAATCCAACGGGAGTAAGAACAGAATAACGTCCTCCAATATTATCTGGTATAATAAAGGTTTCATAACCGTTAGTTTCAGAGAGCGAAAGAAGAGCTCCTTTTTTTGCATCTGTTATGGCAATGATCCTGTCGGCTGCTACAGGTTTTCCTACCTTTCTCTCGAGGTGATCCTTAAGTATTCTGAAGGCAATGGCAGGCTCGGTGGTAGTTCCTGATTTTGAGATTACAACGATAGAATAATTTCTTCCATCAAGTATTTCGAGAAGATCGGACAGGTAATCTTCACAAATATTCTGGCCGGCATATATAACGTCATGGTGTTTTGTTTTCATAAGAGAAGAGAACGAATGAGAAAGGGCTTCAATCACTGCTCTCGACCCCAGGTATGATCCTCCAATTCCAATTATAACTGTTGTATCGGAAACAGATCTAAGATGTTTTGCAGTTTTTTCAATCTTATCAAACTGTGGAAGGATGTCATCGGGAAGCGTCAGCCACCCCAAATAATCATTTCCTGAACCCGTTCCGGCATTTAGAGTATCGAGATGGCTGAGCGATTGTTGTGCAAGAGCAACAACCTCTTCATAAGAGATTATCCCGCTCGCGTTTTTCAGATTAACACTTAAATTTTCTTTCATATTTCTGTATCATTTAATATCAGATTCATTATTCAAACAGGTTCTCTGACCGGATTACAAAAATAATAAAAAAGCCGATGGTATTAATCCATCGGCTTCTAAAATGATGCGGGGAATATATATTGAATAGAAATTATCTTTTGTGAATTCCTCCTGCGCTTGAGGAGTTAGCATCGACATATTTGGGATTACCCTGATAATTGATATCTCCTGCACTTGAGGCCCTTGCTGTAATTTTTTCCGAAACATTAATGTCGGCATCCCCGGCGCTTGAGGCTGAAACATCGGCTTCTCTTACTTTCAGATCATAAGCATTCAGATCGCCTGCGCTACTGAGATCAGCTTCAAGAATATCAGCTTCGCCTGCAAGAGTTATATCGCCTGAACTGGATATATCTAAGTTAATTTCTTTTGCAAACACTTCCAGCTTAATATTACCCGCGCTGCTTGCCGATAATTCGAGTTTGTCACTTTTAAGTGGTGCTTCACCAATAACATCTCCGGCGCTGGTAGTTCTTATCGACTTAACCTCTTTCATTGTAACATATACCCTTTTCCTCTCTGCGCTACGGATATTGGCATCAGTATAAACATTTAGCACCCCATCCCTTACTTCGGTAAGGATATACTCATGAAGATTTTCATCTGCTTCGACTGATACTGCCTCATTATTACCCTGTTTCAGAAAAACATCAATTCCGGTACTAACTTTAATACCTGTGAATGGCTCTGTTTTTCTCTCTTTGGTGACTATTTTTTTGTCACCCCAAACAGTCTTACGCATCTGACCGTTAATACATGCAGTAATACTCAGGATGGCGATGGCGAAAGTTAAAATTTTCAGACGTTTCATATTTTTTCTTATTATATTGTTTAAACAATTCTGAAATAAAGACAGGAAGAAGATTGAATTGTTGCATTATTTAACAAATTATTTGATATAAAAGGAGTAGTTTGTAACTGCAGCAGGCTGGATTTTTACAATTGGACTTGACAACCTTAGCGGTTAATGGATTTTGAAATTTGCCTTAAGAATTTATTTAATGCCACTTGAATATTTTCAGTCCGGCTGTAAAAAACAGAACACCTGTTGAGATCAGAATCAGTATTGGCATTGCAACTTCATGATAGCCTGCCCCTTCATTGAAAATACTTCTTATCCCGTCAGTCATCATCGTTAAGGGAAGATTTCTAATTACAGGAAGACTCCAGTCGGGGAAATTCTGATAACTGAAGAATATACCTGAAAGTACCATCATCGGAAATACAACAAAATTAATAAGGCCATTACCCACCTCGGTATTTGATGTATTTGATGAAACAAAAACAGCTATACCGGCGAAAGCAATATTCCCGGCAAGATACATTAGAATGAGAGCTGTGATATCCCCCTGGATTGTCATCCTGAAAACAAAAAGAGAAAAAACAAGGAGAACCAGCGATTCGATAAAATTCATAGTAATCCTGACAGTTATAAGCGCTATGAGGAAATGTGATTTTTTCATTGGAGTAGCTACAAGTCTTCTTAACAGCTTCTTCGACCTCTTTTCAATTATTCCGTAACTTATTCCCCACATGCACGACATCATCACGCCCATCGTTATAAGACCAGGTACAAGAAAATCGATATATCGTGTACCTGTAACAGTAAGCGGCTTAATTTCAAAATTGCTTTTAACAGGCAGTGTTCCCCCTTTCCCAATAAGATTACTAAGCTTCAGATATGTCAGTTCCGCATCGGGATTCATCGGATCAAAATGGTACTCAACAGAGTCGTTCAATTCAAGAAGAAGTACATTAATCGTGCCTCTTTTAAGAAATTTCATTGCCTCATTCCATTCCATATCGTAGAACAGAAAAATTGAATTTCCAAGCTTATCATCTTTTATAATATATTTCCATTGCCAGGTCTCCTTTTCTATAGAGATGTTTTTATCACATTTGTTCTTAAGAAAGTTAAATACAACTGTATCGTTTGATTGGGTAGCTGATCTCCCAGTATTATTTATGATCGCGATTTTTCGTATTACATCTGCCTTTTTTGTAAAAGCGAGACCCAGCCCCAGCGACATCAGGATAGGGAAGAGGATCCCCCAGAAAAGCACTCCCGGTTCGCGGATGATTTCCCTGAATAAGGCAGATGTAAGCTGCCATAACTGGTTAAATCTCAACCATCTATTCATTTATCTTTCTTCCTGTTAATGAGACAAAAAGATCATCAAGTGTTTTTTGCCGGAATTCAGTCCTTATCGGTGCTTCGTCAAGAAGTTGCTGTAAAGTTCCTTCTTTTAGAATTACGCCATTATCCATTATTATAATGTAGTCGCAGAGGTTTTCGGCCTCTTCCATATAATGTGTTGTCAGTATCATTGACGTTTCAGATTTCTCCTTCAGGTTATGGAGAATTTCCCATATCTCTCTTCTGGCATTAGGATCGAGTCCCGTTGTAGGTTCATCAAGAAGAAGAATTGCAGGTTTATTGATCAGGGAAATGCCAATTGCCAACCGTTGTCTTTGTCCGCCTGAAAGATTTACTACATACGATTTTCGTTTTTCTTCAAGTCCGACAATGTCAATAATCTCATTAACCCGTTCTTTCCCTAGGTCAAAAAACCCTGCGAAAAGCTGTAATGTTTCTGAAACCCTGAGTTTATCAATAAATCTTGTTTCCTGGAGAGATAGTCCTATTATACGGTGAAGTTCGTCTTCATTTCCCTTCCATTTTTTCCCCATTATGAATATATCACCTTTATCAGGTTTCTGAATGCCTTCAATCATCTCGACAAGTGTGGTTTTACCGGCCCCATTGGGACCAAGAATTGCAACAAACTGACCTTTAGGTATTTTAAGATCAATACCCTTCACTGCTTGTACGGTCTTGAAGGATTTACAGACGTTTATGACTTCTATTACATTATCAGTTGGCATACCCTAATTAAACAGATGTAAGATACAAATTGTTTAGGCGTGACGTTGCAACAGCGTAACGGTTCAACGGCATTTATCTGGTCCCGAACAATCTGTCGCCGGCATCGCCCAGCCCCGGGACTATGTATCCTTGTTCATTGAGTTTCTCATCGAGTCCGGCAAGATATATCTGAACATCAGGATGATCTATTGTAATACGTTCCACACCCTGAGGAGCGCCAACGATACAAACCAATTTAATAGTTTTTGCACCACATTCTTTCAAAACTCTGATAGCATCAGTTGAGCTGCCCCCGGTAGCAAGCATTGGGTCGAGAACCATAACTACAGCCTCAGACAGATTGTCAGGGAATTTTGAATAATACGTAACAGGATTAAGGGTTACATGATCGCGGTACATTCCGATATGGCCTATCCTTGCTGTAGGTATAAGATTTGAGATACCATCTACCATTCCCAGACCGGCTCTTAAAACCGGTACCAGAACAACATCCATTGCCAGCTCCTGGGTATCGCATTTCCCCAAAGGTGTTTCAATCGTGATGTTTTTCACCGGAAGATCCCGTGTTATCTCATACGCCATCAGCCCTGCGATCTCATCGAGTGTTTCGCGAAAATCTTTGGTACCGGTTTCCTTACGCCGAAGAATTGTAAGTTTATGGGTAAGAAGCGGATGTTTAAGTAAATTAAGCATAAGATGATAGTTATTCGTTGAGATAAAGTTAGGAAAGTCCTGAATATGGAACAAATTAAAATCCGTGGCTCTGATTACTTTGTTCTTTTGGGATGTCTTGTTTTATAAATCAACTGTTAAAGAAATATTCTTTTAACCAGAATTTATATAGAGGGTCAAGAAAAGATATTTCATTCCCATTGATATCAATTATTTCTTTGTTTATGAGCGTTTTCTTTATTTTCAAAACGTTAGCTGAAGTACCAAGCCCATATTGCAGAATGGTACTTTTGGAACTCAATTGATTTATATTATCCGTAAGAGCCTGAAGAAAGCTGAGCTGGGTTTTATTCAATCTGTCAGTTAAGTTCTGAAAAAGCATGCTTAACTGCAGAACCAGATCGTGGAATGATTCCTCAATTACTTCTCTTGAACAGACAGCGCCGGTCCTTAGCCACGACTGTTGGGCAAGTTGCTGAACATAATAAGGATGACAATCTGTAAGGCCGGCAATTAGTTCCGCTTCATTATGTCCAATCTTTTTACCAGAATCGGCAAATCGCTTCTGTATGAAAGGAATCCAGTCATTTCTTGAAATTTTACTGAGAAAGATGATATCTCCGAATTTATAAAAAGGCATTGAGGGCGAAGTAAACACATCCATCAACATGTGCCGTTTGCTACCATAAATACAATAAGATACATTTTTATGCTTTTGCCAGTGCGATCTCATTTTCTTCTGTATATCCAGAGGACTTTCAAATTCAGAAATATTCTGGAATTCATCAATGCAGATAACAAACTTCAGCTTGTTTTCTGTGCTAATTTTCTCAGCCAGATTCAATATATCATCAGGTTGCTTTTTCACCTCTTTCCAGTCCAATCCCAGTTTAAGTTCAGTCCCGGGATCAGGACTGATGGTTACATTTGGAATAAACTTTCCAAGAAATCGGCGGGTATTCTCTATTAATATCCGGGTTTTTGTTGCTGATGCATTTAAGACCTTTGTAGCAAGTTGCTGATAAAACTGTTCTTCGGTTCTCACATTATTGAGATCAATAAAGCAGAACCTTATGTTTTTGTTTTTCTTTGAAGAGATATCGGCTGCTTTTGCGACAAGTGAGGATTTACCCCATCTTCTTGGGGATATCAGGATTGTGTTGACAGATGAAACGAAATTTGAAACCAGTCTTTCTGTTTCAGTTTTTCTATCTGTAAAATTTTTATCTGAAGCAATTTTTCCGAAAACAAATGGTGTTTCCATAGCATTTTTTATGCAAAGGTATTATTAATTAATAACTTATCAAATATTAAGTTACTATTTAGTAAGTTAATATCAAGTAAGTTACTTTTTGGTAATACCATTATTCTGACCTTTAATATGAACTACTCATTACCTGATAATCAAACCAGAAAGTCTTATATTCCTACAACATTTGATTTTCTTCGAGCCATTTTCTTACCCTTTCATGATCAGCATGGTATTTAGCTTCTATATCTCTGACGATTTGCTGAAACTCTGGTTCATTCCTTATACTGTTAAATAAAGGATCATGTTTTATAATTGTTACTCTATATAGCTCCATTCTTTTTTTCTGATTAAAGAGCCTTAAATTCTCATAAGCTTTTTCTTTATTCCCGATGAAAGCATATACCCCAGTAATGTCATAATATGATTGTTTTGACAGTATTCTATTTGTTTATCCGACTCATCACTAAGAAGTTTAAATTGAAGCCCGGTAAGCTTTATATCGCGTCCGAACAGATCTTCCTTTGCCATTTTATTAAACATAACTAACTCATGTTGCCAGGCAAAGCTTTTCGGGTCGCAATAAGTTTGAGAGATGACAGGGATGAAGATCAGACACTTCAATTTGTCTCTAAAAGTCCATCATGAGGATTTATATCAAAATAAACACTGATATCTTCTTTGAATGTTGCCTCAATTTCCCCTTTCAGATTATTTACAAACTCAGTGACCCAGCCATCGTGTTTGTTGTCTTTCTGGCGGTAACTGATGAAGATGTCGTATTCGTAGCCTGCAATGATACTTGCCATGGTTAATGTTTCAGATAAAAACGGATTGAGTCATTTTTTGCAGCTCAAAATGAGCTACCAGATTTATTATATTATTCCTGACCTTTTCGCTGTATTGCTGGTGTTTTAGTGTTATATTTTTCTTGTAGCCCTTTAAGCTCTTATTGTTGCCATTATTAAATTTCCCTGATTCAAAAATAGGAATAAGTTCCTTCATGGTATCAAGAATAAATAAGTTACTTTCAGAAATTATACTTTTAATATTTTTTGATATTAGTGATATATCTTCAGTAAATTCATAATAATGAGAGTAAACCGAAATATAATTCCTTGCCCATTTTGATAAATTTAACAGACCATCTGAATCTAAAAGCCATTCCATAAAGCAGTCTGCAGTAAATTCATAATAATGATTCAGAGATTCATCAAAAAAATCATAATCAAAGAACCCGGGTTTCCCTTTCAACCTTCCCTGATTTCCGAGTTCTTTTTCGACAGGTGTGGCACAGTAAGGCATCATTTTAAGGAATGTGACGGAAGAAAAGCCATCACTGCATATCTCCCTTAAGAAATCGAGATTATCATTTACTGACCTGAAGGTTGATGAAGGTTGGAAAAGCATAAATCCGTAATCAAATCCTATTTCAAGCATCTTCAGGATATTTATTCCCTCGAGGATTTTTGAAACACTAATATTTTTCCTGATGCGAATCAGTCCTGTGTCCGTACCATCTTCGATACCAAGAAAAACAAGAAACAGTCCGTTCTTTTTCATCAGGGCAAAACTGTCATAATCTATTTCATCAGGACGACAGTTTATTTTCCACATTATTTTATCATTCAGTTTCTTAGACCGCAGTTTTTTGCAAAACTTTTCAATCCATTCCGTACTATTATTGGGTTTTACAGGAAAATCATCATCCTGGAACAGGAATACCGAACAATCCATTTCATTATGGAGTAATTCCATTTCCCAAACCACTTTTTCAGGCTTTCTTATGCGTTTATAGGGACCGGAAGATTGTTTATAATATTCTTTTAAATAACAGAATGAACAGTTATTAAGACAACCCCTTCCTGCCAGAATAGTTGCAAATTTTTTATTGAGAGCATATTCTTTGAGCAGCGACCGCATGGGGAGAGGGAATTTATCAAGGTCAGTTTCAACCGGACGAAGGGCATTGAGAATTATTATTCCGTTATTTTGATAAACAATACCGGCAGTGTTCTTCCAATCTGTTCCTGAATTGATACAATTTACCAGTTCAAGAAAAGTATATTCACCCTCGAACCTTACAATGGAATCAAGAGCCGGGATCATTTCAAAAAGATCTTCATATTTTAAACTTGCATATTGCCCGCCTGCTGTAAAATGACTCGTGATACCACCTTTTCTGAGATAGCGAATTAACTCCTCAAATTCGTAAATATGATTCTGAAATATTACAGAAAATCCGACAATCAGGGGTTTCCTCTTTCTGAGTTTTTGCAGAATATCTTCCTTTTTATCAGTAAAATCAATTACTGAAGATTCATATCCCGCATCAGACAAAACTGATGACAGATATCCCACTCCAAGGTTATCAAATTCCTCAAAAGCAACAAAAACAACAGGATAAGTATGCATTGCCACTATAAATAAAGATAACAGGACTTTATATTGTTCTAACTTCTTCTATTCATAAACTTTGTGAACCTTTGTGTAACCCTTTGTGCGACTTAGTGTTTAATATTTTTTTACCACGAAGGTACACAAAGTACATCACAAAGTAACACAAAGGGAAAGAGCACTTTAAGTATATTTATGAATAATTCAGGCTAATACAAAATCAAATTTTTAACAGATGAATACAACAAAAAAAGTCAAAAAACCTATTCCGTTTTATGAGGATGTGTTATTATGTCGGGTGGTGTATTGATTATTGCCTTAACGTCATCAATCAAAACAACATTAGCATGATAGCATGTATTCTCATATACATTTTTTGCCTCGGAACATGTCCCTGCCCATTTCAATAAGGCTAAATTTATCAGATTTCCCTGTGGAGATGCCGTAGCATAATTTGAAGCAATACAAACTGCTGACGGAGTTGCAGGATCCATTCTCCATGCCCCCGTTGGGGGAAGTTTTGCTTTCGCTGCCATAATTTTACTGTTTTTTAGGTTTGATGTTAATGATCTTGAATGTCTGTTTATGATATTTTAGTTTTCAGAAAATTCAGTCAGAATTTTTTTAAACTCAGGTTTTTCTCGTATCGGCTTCCATACCGGATCAAGCTGTAAAAGTTTGATTGATAAGTCGGATGGATTTTTTAACAGATCATTTATCTGTCGGAAGCAATTTTCGTAGTCTCCAACAGCTAAATAAATCTGCGTCAGATCCATCAGAATATCATTTCTGGTCAGAGCATCAGTACAAAGTTTCAATGCTTTCATGCCGGCTTCGACAGCATTCGACCTGTTTTTTAACCCTGCATAGGCAAGACCAATCTTAATATTGTTTGATGCATTATCAGGATCCTCTTTCAATTTTTTAGTATAAAAAACTCTGGCAGAATCATATAATTTTCTCGCCATATCAATATGCTCTAAATATTTATGAATCATGCCATAAGTCAGTAACTTGTCACCCTGGTCATTAAAATCTGACTGATCAGAAAGTTCAGTTTTAAGCAGGGCATCATCGTATCTTGAATCATAGATATCGAGTAAAATCTCCCATTTCTTAAACTTATAGATTGTTTTTTTTAAGGCAGAATCAATTGTAATTCTTGCTTCCCGGGTACTTCCATTTTTTAGAATAAGGGCCAGAATCTTATTCACATAGGGAGCTGACCAGTTTGGTGCAATCTTAATAGCCAGATTATGATAGATCAATGCAGAGTCGTAATTTCTGAGATAATAATAAGATAAACCGATATTTGTTAAGATAGATGGATCCTGAGGATTATACTTTAATACTTTCGTCAAAAGAGCCTGCGACCTGATCCATTGCCCGATCCTTCGATAAACCATTGCCTGATAAAAAATGGATTGCCAGTCGCGGGAATCTAATTCGGAAGCTTTCTTAAATGATTCAAGAGCTTTCTGATAGTCAACATTGCAAGAGTAATAGTAAAATCCAAAAGCATTTTGTGCCTCTGCCAATTTTGGATCCAGATTAAGAGCCCTTTCCGCATCCTCCCTGCATTTTTCAATATTGGCTGGTTGAGTCATTGATCCTGTCCGATAGGCCCATGAGCGAGAGATTGACCTTCTTGCATAAGCTAATGCAAAAGTCGAATCGGACCTGATTGCTTTATCGTACATTTTAATTGCCATTTCAAAAGTTGAAGTATCATTGTATCTCTTCCCCATCAAGGTTTCATCCTGATAGTTAGCTAAAAGATAGTTCATATATGCTTCAGAGCTTTTTGTGATACCTGTTTTAATATTTTTAACTTCTTCAGGTAACAGAGAGACCTGTAATTTTTGAGCAATTTCAATACTGATTTTTGATCCATTTGACTGAAGAGAGTCGAATTTATTTACAAATTTATTTAGATAGGTAGGATAATTATTCCTTCTGTTCGCTAATTGAATAGAAATAGCTGCATCTGTATTATTATTTAAAAGTTCAATTCGCCCATATACAAGGACATCAGCATTACATTCCTTACATATCTGTTTCCTTGAAGGTATATCCTTTCCGTAGTATTTTCGGGTTAAATAATATGGAATAACTGTAAACTCTTTAACACTTCTGAGTTGATCATTTATTCGGTTGGGTATGGATTCACTTAAATACTCGTAACTCTTATCCTTATCGGAGAAAAAATTATCAAAAGGTAACACCGCGATTCTTATTGTAGCCGGTTCGGTTGATCCAGACAATTTTGGGATCAATAAATAACTCAATATTATCATTATCAGCATAATAACAGAAATTAAAAAGATTTTTGTTTTAAAACTAATTGACTTCTCATGCTTATGTATAAAAGAGAATTTAGGAATTTCGCTGTCACGCGAGTCATGTTTTTTTAATGCAGTAATAATCTCTTTGACGGCATTTGCTGTCTTGTTAATCTGATCGCGATAGTAAGTTTTATTTAAATTGTCTTGAGGATGATCTTCATTGGCCCGCAATGGCCGGTTAACCCCAGCTGACTTATATATAAACTCTACACCTCGAAGTACACCTCCAAGCTCCTTTTCCAGAAGAATATTATCATCGGGATCAAGGACATGAATTTTAATCGGTAAAATCCTGCTGGCCACATTTCCGCTTAATAGTTTTATTTCCCGTCCGAACCGGTCCTCTTTTGCCATTTTGTTAAATGCGACAAATTCATATTGCCAGGCAAAACACTTTGAATCACAATAGGTTTGGGAAATAATTGGAATAAAAATCAGGCATTTAAGTTTCTCTCTCAGTGAGGCGTCAACATCGTGTGTTTCCAAAAGCCCGTCATGAGGATTGATATCAAAATAAACACTCACCTCCTCCTTAAAAGTAGATTCGAGTTCAATCTTCAGAGCCTCAACAAACTTACTGACCCACCTTTCGCCTTTGTTGTCTTTCTGGCGGTAGCTGATGAAGATGTCGTATTCATAACCTGCAATTATGCTTGACATGGGGCAAAGAAATTTAAGATTCTACAACTCTTTATCAATAATTCTAAATAGTGAAAGCTTCATTATAATATTGCTGTTAATTTATTAACAGTATGATCTTCACAATTTTATATAACAAATATACAATTTAATTGAAATTTGTAGTATATATTTACAAATATTTGATTTTGTCGGTACATATATCTTAGGATTTAAATCTCTCTTTGAGTAACTTTACCTTACTTATTTATCTGTTTATGACGAATTTTAAACAGATTGCTTGATTTATAAATTCTTTCTTCTTGTTATTTGACCTGATATGAAAAAAGGAATATTCTTTCAACATTACATGGTTATTTTTCTTGTTACGTTGTTCATAGCCAAGAATTCTATTTCCCTGGCTCAAACTGCAATTCCTGATTCCTCAAAAAAAAGTTTCAGACTTTTTGAGGAGGATAAGATTATTGAGATAACCTTGCAATTCGACCTCTCCACGTATTTTAGAACCAAACCGCAGGATAAATATTTAAAAGCTAATATTACCTTTCATTTAAGCAAAACAGATTCAATAAATAGAAATATAAGATTGAGAACCCGTGGAATATTCCGCAATCAATATTGCTTTTTCCCTCCAATTGAACTGAACTTTAAAAAGGTCGATTTCGGCTATACCGATCTGGATAAGATATCTAAAATTAAACTTGTTCCACAATGCAGGTCAGAAAAGGAGAATGAAGATTATGTCCTTAGAGAGTACCTGGCATATAAGCTATTTAACGTCCTCACCGATACCTGCTTCAGAGTAAGATTACTGAGGGTTAACTATATCGATACACAAAAGAAAAGAAAGCCAATCAGGCAATATGGGTTTTTCCTTGAGCCTGTAGAAATGTTAATTGCCAGAACAAATACAGTTCAGATTAAAACACATACTCTTACCCAGAAAAGTATCGTTCCAAAGGTGATGGACAGGTTAGCTATATTCAATTATATGATAGGGAATTATGATTGGTCATTACCGGGCCAGCATAATGTGCTGGTAATTAAATCGCTGGTTTATGGTTCATTTGGGCTTGGAATGGCTATTCCATACGATTTTGACTGGACCGGACTGGTGAATGCATCATATGCAATTCCTGCTGAAATTGTTGGGACCGAAAACGTACGTGAACGTCTTTTTCTGGGCGTATGCCGCAGTAAAGCAGTATATCAAAAGGAGTTGGAGATGTTTTTAACAAAGAAAGATGAGTTTTATAAGGTAATCAATGAATTCCCATATTTAAATCGGCAGGCAAAAAAGGATATGACTGATTATCTTGATGGATTTTTCGATAAATTAGAGGGAAGAAGAGATCTTATTGTTGAAATATTAATGAATAGTTGTAAAAATTTTTAACCCTAAAATATTCATATCATGCCTGATGGTTTTTTTAGTCTGAATAATCCAACCTTTTTAGGTATAATGGTAAGGTTTGGCATTAATCTTGTTTTTCTTTTCATCCTTATCCGGCTTATTTATTTCAGATACTCAAAGAAGGAGAAGTTTTTATTTACCTTTTTCCTTATGGGAATAATGACATTCTTCATAAGTTCTATGTTGAGAACAGTTTTCGTTGATATTGGTATGGCTTTTGGCTTATTTGCCATTTTCGGTATCCTCAGATTAAGAACAAGGAATTTCAGTGTCAAGGATATGGCATATACATTTACAACCATCGGGATTTCAGTGATTAATTCATTAAAGGTGCTTAAATTCCCAATGTTAGGGGTGCTGCTCATAAACGTAATAATCCTTGTAGCGGCATATCTATTGGAAAAGTACCTCGTTAAGTACGATTCTGAGTCATATACAATAACTTATGAAAATATGGAAATGCTTAAGCCTGATAAAAAGCAGAAACTGCTAAAGGATATTTCCGGCATAACAGGAAAAGAAATTATGAATGTTAAAATCCGGAAGGTTGACTATAAAAGGAAAGTTGCTGAATTGGATATTTTCTATAAGGAATAAAATCAGAGAGATTAGAGTTTTTTCCTTTAAGATCTTCAATACATTATTGCTTCTTTTTCAAATTTTTGAACTTCTGGAACCTCACACCGGTATCTGTGTTTCAAAGATCTGTCAGTTTTTTCCTGACGATAAGCGGATTTCATCATCTTTTGTTTTTCCCGTCAAAGCGCTTACCGTTGATAGCACAAATTCGTTTTTTTCAGGATAAACCTTTAAAACGCGAAGTAATCCTTTACCTGATTTTTCATCAGATCCTTTTAATTTCTCATCCTGAAAGTCTTGCAGAATTTCGAACACTTTTCTGGTTTTTTCGGAATCCTTTGAAATCTTTATTTTTACGGTTCTTTCGTATGTCCCTTCTTTATGTCCACATAATACCATGAGAATATTTGGGTTATTTTTAATAAGTTTTTCAAATACAGCCTCTGCATTGTTCCCCTTAAGTTTACCCGATATATCCCTGCCATCCATTCCAAAACTTTTAAGATCGTCAAGCCGTTTTCCGTTATTGTCAATATAATCATGAGTAACTAAAAAAACTTTTCTTGAACCATTTTGGGAAATAACATCGTCTGCCCATTTCAAAACCGCGCTTCGGGGAGCTATCTCGAGGTTCATGATCATAAATTTGGTATCCTTGTATTTAAAAAGACAATAATAGTTATCAATTTTCCCCGGTTCAAAGAATCCGCCTCTCCACCACGAATCAGGTTTATCAAACCGCGATACCGGGAAATACTTGTTTAATAAATCTGTATGGCGGGTACCGTCATAATTGTTTTTATCAGGGTTTTTAATATCATTATCTCCACAGACGATGGAATATGGAATTCCGGCATTTTCCAGGATTTTAAAAGATGTGCCGGCAACTTCCCACGCGTATTCTTTATTGTTGTCTGTAATATCGCCTACATGAACAACATATTGGATATTAAGGAGGCCTTTATTCTCCACTATCCATTCCATTTGCTGATAAAAAATGTCAGGGTATCTGGAAGAATAATATTGAGTATCGGGCAGGATAATAATTGAGAAAAAATCATCTTTGTTTAAAAATGATATGCCCCACACGGCTTGTACAATAATTAAAATGATCAGCAAGTCATGTTTTCTTTTTGTCATGGTCTCCTGCTTCTTCCATCTGTTGTTTGGCAATTAAGTATATTTTATGTGAATGGGAAATCTTATATCCTGATTCCAATAATCAGAATATCATCAGTCTGGTTTTCATTATTTTCTTCCCTCCACTGTTCAATCTCTTCGTATAACTTGTCACTTTGTTCTGACATTGAGAACTCCCTGATACTCTGTAAGAAGCTCTTAAATCTTCCGGTTTGATATTTCTTATGATTCTTCCCGCCAAGCTGGTCAGCATAACCATCTGAACATAAGTATATTGTGTCTCCTATGTTCATCTGTATCTTTTCTGACATGAATTGACATACACCATCCTCATCACCAATTCCGTTGAAGTTATTAGCCCGGTATTCAAAAAGTTCACCTTTTTTAATGCAGTATATGGGATTCTTAACTCCGGAGTATGTAAGTATGTTGGTACTTGTATCCAATATACAAAGAATGATATCCATATCATCCGGAAGTCCTCCTCCTTTTTTATCATTTCGAAGAAACCGGTGTATCTTGTAGTATAAATGATGTAAAATATGAGATGGTTCAGTCATTTTTATTTCATTAACAGCCTGGTCGAGAATCCCATAACCTATAGTACTCAGCAGTGCCCCCGGAATCCCGTGACTGGTGCAATCGGCAGCAGCAAATATTATTAAATCGGCACGTTTACTGAAAAAATAGAAATCTCCGCTTATCAGATCTTGTGGTTTAAATAATATAAAACTATCAGGGAAACATTCCCTTACATAATGGTCATCCGGTAAAAATGTTTCCTGTATGTGTTGTGCATAGTTATAACTCTCCTCCACCTCAGATATGGCTTCTTCAATCATATTATTCCTGATCGCGACCATATCTTCTACTGCAGGAGTCAACGTGACCAGGTTCCTGATCTGATGATTTAATTTTCTGGTTTCATCTAAAATTTTCTGGATACTACTCTGCGGTTTTAATGCGTATGATAATTTTTTAATCAGGTTGGTTGAAACAGGAAAAGCTTCATAGTCAATATCCTGTAAAAAAGCGGGAATTAATTTCACGAGTTCGCGATCCTTTTCTTTTTCTGGTTCGCTCAATTCTTCAAACGGGATTAAGCCCGGATGTGTTTTCTTTATATTGTCTTTAATGGTACCGAAGCTCCAGCCATTTAGTCTCTTTTCCCAACTCCACCTTATGTGTTCTACCCTGGCCATAGTTTCAATTTCTTCTTCATTCAGATGGAGAGCAAAAGGTTTATAATCTTTTTTAACTTGTCTGATCTTATACCCGATTGACAATAATTTTGTTGGAATATGTGCCGCATTATCAATATTAGAATATTTTATCTCGTCAGGCAGATCATCAAAATCGGTAGCATATTGATTCCCGGAATTTTTGGTGTTATTAAAAACATAATTATTAGCATTTCTGTTTTGATTTCGTATCTCATGTAAATATCTTGAATGAATGGCCCTTGCAAGTTTTTTAACCAGTACCATTTGAATTTCGGCAGCCTCCTCAGGCCGGATAATCTCATACCCGATTTTTTTTAGTTGGGCAGGAATTAAATAGTTCATTTCGAGGGAGAAGCTCTTCCAGTCTTTAATTGTTCCCTGAAAGGATTTCAGAGATGGGGAAACTTTTCTTTTTTTTGTTATGTTACCGGAGTTGGTCAAATACCTTGAAGTTGATACTCTGCAGTAACGATCATAGTCCATCCGGACAAGTGTGTCAATGTCACTATTTGTTATTATACATGTCCTGCAAAAATCTTCGAACGGGCGTATAAAAAAATTCAGTGCCTGAATTTTTTTTGGCATTTCTGATACAAAGTCGTACCAAAAAGATTTCTCTGTTTTTGTTAGTTCCCTGAACTCTTTATTTAGTGTATCAGAATATTTATGTTGATTGTTTAAGTGCTGAAAATCTTTATACAGACCTTCTGCAATCGGGTCAATATAGAATTTTTTATACTTCTTCCGGTCAGGGGATTTGTCATGAATTAACTGGTAATCATTGTTATATATTACTTGTGACCACATTGTTATCTATGGTTTTGCGAACTGATGATTATTCATTTACAATGTTTGCAGATGAATTAGTTTACCACTGATTCAATAAATTCAAAAGGGAACTTAACAATTTTCGAGAACTCTTTTCCCGCCTCGCGCATGTCCACATCTTCTTTTTCATGATGCCAGTTAACGATAACATTAAACCCCTTCAAACGGAAACCTGCTAAAACCTTACAAATATCAAGGATTAATTTTCCGGATGATGAATTAAAGTATCCAAAATTAAAGTTGAACACAACCGGATCTTTTTTATCTTCCGATTTGATGAGATATGAACCAAATTCTTCCATCCATGATAGAATCTGTTGATAAAACTCCCTGACATCAGGAGGCCTTGATTCACCTGAAATCAGATAGATTTTTTTTTCAGGATCAAGTATGACGTTTGGAGTACCAAATGTTTTGTCAATAATCAACTTTCGCATGATATACTTATTTAAGGAAATTTTAATCTCAAAATATAAATAGCCATTTATCAGGGGTTCAAAGCTGTAATCTATCTTATTTCCCGATTTCAAAGCCATAGTAATTAAACCAAGCCCGGCTCCGTTTTCACCATTCTTTGACTCACTTTTAAGAATATTTTCATGTAAAGTTCTCAAAGCAAATTCATCCATGCTATTCAAGTTATCGAGTCTTCTGGCCAGGTTGTCTTTTGTACTTCCTTGTATAGGATTACCGGCTGTAATAAATACCTTGTCATTTTCCCGCCTGACAGAGATATGGGTGTATATTCCGGGATCGTCGGATAATGCCAATACCGGATTTTGAGAAATATTCTCCAGGCACTCGACGACAAGAGCATAAACCCTTTTCCCGGTTGTTTTATTTAAAGTTGTAAATTCCTCTGTTCTTTTGAGCTTTATTAAAAGTAATTCTATTACCTTTAAATCCACTGGACCGCTATAATCCAGGATAATACCTGATTCGGGCATATACTTAATCTTAATCTTATATTTATAGAATAAATACTTAAGAATAAACCAAATAAAGTCATCGTTGTTCATGAAACCCCTGAAATATTTTTCAGGGCACATAAAATATTATTAATTTGAATAGCCATAAGCAAAGATATGTTTTAAATGAGTATCGGCAATCATGAAAAAAGATCTATTGATTTTCTTCGTTTATCCCGACCCCATGGGGTGCGAAGAAAATCAATTTACTCCCCTTGGGGCTGGGGTAAATAAATTGATTTTCAATCGATTTGCAATTTCTTATTCATGATTGCCGATAGTCATAATGTTTTATAATAAGAATTGTTTCATTGTTAATAAATGTTTTTCATGTAAAGCATCAACAATTTAAACTTATGATTGAACCGATATTAAAAGCACTGATACAATTATTTGCATTGATAAGTGACGTTCACGATATCAGGAAGATATCAGGCAGGGAAAAGGATATTGTAAGGTTATTTCTATCGCGTCAACTGAACAATGAATTGGTGAAAAGGTATATGACAATGTTTGATGAAAACCTTGTACTATACAATTCGGAAAATATTGCAAGGGGCAGTATCAGGGACAAGAAACGCACCTCTCTTAATTCTGTCAGGATTTTAGGAATATGTGAAAAGATAAATGCAGAGTTGGATCAAAAGCAAAAAATGTATGTTTTGGTCCAGCTCATGGATTTTATATTGTTCGGCGCTGAAATAACTGAGAATGAACTGGATTTCCTCGAGACTGTATCGACAGCATTTAATGTACCACAGGCAGAATACGGTAATATTAAAAATTTTATACTGAATTCCGTTAATGATGTCCCTGAGAAAAACAGAGTAATGATAATTGATAATAAGGATGATTGTGAACCTGAGGGAGTGAAACATTTATTTAAGGAAAATCTAAGGGAAAGGATTTTTCTGCTTTATTTAGAAAGCACAAATAAATATATTTTGAGGTATTCAGGAAAAGATGACCTCTTTTTGAACGGGCAGAATATTTTTCCTGATCAGACCTATACATTTGATCACGGATCGACTATCAGGGGTTCAGGAATAGATACAATATATTACAATGACATTACAAGTGTTTTCACTGATGAGACATTCAAACTTAAGATATCAATAGATGCTACCGATGTTTGCCTGAAGTTTAAGAACAGTGAATATGGAATTCAAAGGTTTAATTTCTATGAAGAATCGGGTAACCTGGTAGGTATCTTAGGGGGAAGCGGAGTTGGGAAAACCACCATTTTGAATGTTTTGAGTGGAATTACAAAGCCGCAAAGCGGTGAAGTGCTGATAAATGGGTTTAATCTCTATTCCGAAAAGGAAAAAACCCATTTAAAAGGGGTTATTGGATTTGTACCACAGGACGATCTGTTGATTGAGGAACTTACAGTTTATCAGAATCTTTATTACAACGCTAAAATGTGCCTGGATAATCTTTCCGAAGTTGATCTGGAAGCTGTTGTGAATAAGGCTCTTATAGAGTTGGACCTCGATGAGATCAGGAACCTGAAAGTAGGCAACAGCCTGAATAAGGTGATAAGCGGGGGGCAGAGGAAAAGATTGAATATTGCCCTTGAATTAATCAGGGAACCAACAATCCTCTTTGTTGATGAACCTACGTCAGGTCTTTCTTCAGTCGATTCTGAAATAGTGATGAATTTACTAAAAGAGCAGACATACAGGGGAAAACTGGTTATTATCAATATTCATCAGCCGGGATCCGATCTTTACAAAATGTTCGATAAAATTATGATTATCGACAAAGGGGGATATCAGATTTTTTATGGTAACCCTTCGCAAGCAATAGTATATTTTAAAACAAAGGCAGGTTACGCCAATGCTGATGAAGACCAATGTATTACATGTGGAAATATTAACTCTGACCAGTTGCTTCAGATAATAGAGGCCAAAGTTGTCAACGAGAATGGGAAACATACTCATATCCGGAAAGTCACACCGCGGGAATGGGCTGAAAAATTTGACGGGATAGCAGAAAAAACAAAACAAAAAACTTTCAGGGAGAACCGGCTTCTTCCTGAAAATTTTTATAGCATCCCTGGTCTGATAAAACAGGCAAAGATTTTTTTTATACGCGATATCTTGTCTAAACTGGCGAACAGACAAAATATTCTGATCATGCTTCTTATAGCACCTCTTTTGGCTTTTATTCTTGCATATTTTACTAAATATTCCACTAACGGAAAGTACCTTTTCAGCGAAAACGAAAACCTGCCGGCTTATCTTTTTATGTCTGTTATTACATCTCTCTTCCTGGGTCTGATAATCAGTGCGGAAGAAATCGTGAAGGACAGAAAAATACTTAAGCGTGAGTCATTTCTTAATCTCAGCTGGTTCAGTTACCTGAATTCAAAGGTCATGATAATGTTTTTAATATCAGCAATTCAGACAATAACTTTTATTCTGATTGGTAACTTCATCCTCGAGATTAAGGGGATGACTTTTTCATACTGGTTTGTATTATTTACAACCTCTTGTGTGGCAAATATGCTTGGTCTGAATATTTCATCGGCATTTAATTCAGTAATAACAATTTATAGCCTTATCCCCTGTATTATTATTCCCCAGTTATTATTCAGCGGTTTTTCAGTGAAATTCGACCGGCTTCATCAGGGCAGCTTTACTTCCAGTGAATTTGTTCCCGTCATCGGTGATATGATGCCACTACGATGGTCGTTTGAAGCGCTTGCCGTTGAACAATTTACAAAAAACAAATTTGAAAGGAACTTTTTCAATTATAAAATGACAGCAAGCCAGAATATATGGTATGCTGATTATCTGATGTATGAAATGAAGAAAGATATTAAGAGGTGCCAGAATGCAGAAATAGGAAGCAGTGAATTGAGTAACAGCTTTAACAGATTAAAATATTATTTAAATTATTTGTCAGGTATAGCTGAAATTAAAATCCCTGATAATCTGAAACCTGCACTAAACGTGGAAAGTTTGGATTCTGCAGCTCTTCATGTGTCTTTAAATTATCTGGATCTCCTTACAAAAAAATTCAGAGGAATAAGTAAAAATTCATCTGACCTGCAAGATTCTGTATATAAATCAATTGTTAAAAAAATAGGTGAAAAGGAATTCATGGGGCTGAAGGACAATTATTATAATAAAAGTCTTGAGGACCTTGTTCTCAACAGGCTTAATATTAATAAATCGGTTATAATACAAAACAAAATAGTCCAGAAATATGAGCCTGCTTACATGAAGCCACTTTCAAAGTATGGCCGTGCTCAGTTTTATGCTCCATATAAACAAGTCGGAAATCTTAAGATCGACACATTTTGGTTTAATGAAATTGTTTTATGGGTTGTTACCCTGTTTTTGTACACTGCCTTGTATTTTAATGTTTTGCAAAAAATAGTTACATATTCTGAAAACCTGCGGTTTGCAAAATCAGACAGACAAAGTGGGTAATTTATGTGAATTATCTGTAAGTAAATTTTATTTAAACAATTTGGGGTCTAAAGACCTGATATTATTTTTAAACACTACTACAAAAGCCACAGAATACCCCGATTTTCTGCAATCATTCTGAAATTTAACTGCATCTGAAAAAGATTTGAATTCACCTATAGTATGTCGGTATTCTCTCAGATAGTAATACTCTTCAGTATCATAAAGTTTATTATTAACAGTAATCTGATATTTACCTTTAGGGGCTGTACTCGATAGAATCTGAACTTTATATACAATAGTATCATTGATCACCTTTTTTTCCTCTGGAACCGACTTTATTGTATCAACCATAACAAGCGGTTTTGCCGGTTTTTCCGGTTCTACTTCAACAAGCTTAACATTGGCAACCATTTTTTCTTCCGTTGAGACGACTTTGAATTCAGGCTTACCATTAAAAATATAAGAAATGGTTAAAGGGTTACTATCTGCAACTTTATTATTAATGGCGACTCTGAATAATTGCATTTCAGTTTTGCCGGTATTTTGTCGTCTTGTATAAAAAGCGCTCTTCCCATCTGTTTTGTTAATTGTAAACGCGATATCATCATTCGCAGTGTTTATACGATGTGAAAGATTTATTGGTTTATCCCAGTTTTCTCCATTGAATTTGCAGGTAAAGATATCATACCCGCCATATCCGGGAAGTCCGTCAGATGAGAAGAACAAGTTGTTATCCGAATCAAGAAAAGGGAAAAACTCATTACCCGGTGTATTTATTAACATGCCAAGATTTTCCGGAGAAGACCATTTATTGTCATCACTCCTTGTGATAAATAGATCCATTCCACCGAGAGTACCTTGCCTATCAGAAGCAAAAATCAACATTTTCTCATCAGCCGATAATGTGGGATGAGAATATGTTGCGTTATCTGTGCAAAAATCCAGGGGAATTATTTCTGACAACCAACCTGCCTGATTTTTGTCATTTGAAGTAAAAATTGCTTTATATATCTTTTCCCTGCTCTTTTTTTTATTTAGCTTGGTGAAATACATTGTATTAAAGGAAGGGCTGAAGGTAATAGCTTCGCAGGGATATGAAAAGGAAGACCATGGAGAAAAAATCAGATGTTTTCCTAAAACAGAATCCTCAGGGATAGCAAAATATGCTTCAAGACCTCCAAATGAGATTTGGTCCGGCAACATTTTTTCTTCGTTCTTCGTCATCGAGAGAAATACAATACCATCTTTATAGAACTGAACACCGGAAGAGGGTTGTAAAATAGTCAGATCAAAAGAGTCTGCTTCAATAAGATTGATAAGACCTATGGTATCATGTTCAATCTTCCATAAAGAATCAAAATTCAGAATATGATTAAGTTCCTTTTGGGTTGTTACTGAAGTGAAAAGCCCAGGGATGATGAAGAAAAATAATACTATTACGGGTAGTTTTCTCATTTCAAAATATTAATAGCGGGGTTTACCAGTGGCTTTTCTTCGGAAGTTTTGATTTATCAATTTGGATATTTAAACCCATCGTGAATTCAATAGTAGGGTTACTTTTGAAAAGGGGAGCTTTCCTCGGTAGTTCAAAAAATGCCCCAAGGTAAAATTTGGGATATCTGAATTGAGCAAAGAATGAAGTCTTTCCATTGCTGAGGAAATAGGTACCAACACAAAAATTTCCGGCATAGAGTTTAATAATAGGATTGAGATTATCAGAAATTTTATTAAAAGTAGAGTCATAAGCGTTAATTAATACTGAAGGTTCCAGAACAATATTCAGAGATCTGTTAAGAATAATTTTGTATCCTGCTGTAAAGAAATACTGTCTGGCAACAGGGATCTCAAATACTCCAAGGCTATCCCGATCCCCGGGATTTCCAAGCAGGTTAACAGTAGAAAGGCCTGAAAAAAAACTTGAACCAAAATAATATATCCCGAGGTCAAGATTGGGATAGAAAGTCTTTTTTGATGGATTTCCTGTTACAACTGAACCAGCGTCAAGAATATTAAGTACTCCTTTAACAGAAGCTCCAAAAGATAAAAATGAAAGTTTTCGCGTATTTAATGGAATCTGGTACGACCCGGCGATGCTTGCTCCAATATTTCGCGAAAAACCGTTTATATTATGAAATATTGACCCCCCGATTCCGACATTATTGAATTCAAGAATATCCGGTGATGAGAAATAACCCGACCTTGTTTTAGAAAATCTGATATTTCCACTTAATATCTGGGCGCTCGATTTTCCCATAAAAGCCGTATTAAGATCAACAGATAAAAAATCCTTACTTCCGATTATAGCGGGGTTGTAAATGTAAGGAACAAAAACCCAGTATGAAACAGGACTTAATGGTGTCTGCTGCCCGGACAAAATATTAAATGAAAAGACTAAAGATAGTATTAGTAATAACTTTTTATTTGTTGACATAATTCATTAATTCAATAGGATATTGCCAGACTTAATATTAAGAACAAGGTACAAAGATAAATGTAATAAAATAATAAATAGTCAGGATTCTTTTATTTTATTAAGCCACTTCTCAACAACCTGAGGGCTCAACCCTGTCAATCCCAGTTTATTTTTCTTATTAAAACCGTTCAGGTCATTGGCCAGTTTCCCGGCTTTTTCAACTTCTTTAAGCTTTGTAATGGTTGTGAAACCAAGTTTTTTCAGAGGTTCTACCCATTCTGAAGGTATTCCGAGCGCCAGGTAATCTTCCTTTTGACTTTCGACTTTCGATTTTTGACTTTCAGGTTTCATCTGAGGGAATAAAAGCACATCCTGAATTGATGGCTGATTTGTCAGTAGCATTGTAAGTCTGTCGATGCCGATACCCATCCCCGATGTAGGAGGCATCCCGTATTCGAGAGCCCTCACGAAATCAAGATCAATAAACATGGCCTCATCATCGCCTTTTTCTGAAAGACGAAGCTGATCCTGGAACCGTTCCAACTGATCTATCGGATCATTCAATTCAGAATAGGCATTAGCTATCTCCTTGCCATTTATCATCAGTTCAAACCGTTCTGTAACTCCCGGCTTGCTGCGATGCATCTTTGTGAGCGGTGAAGTCTCAGTGGGATAATCAATTATAAAGGTTGGCTGGATGTAATTATGTTCACATTTTTCTCCAAAAAACTGATCGATAAGTTTTCCTTTTCCCATATCGGGTGTATTAGGAACATCGAGTTTGTCGCAGATTTTTCTCAATTCATCTTCATCCATACCCGAAATATCAATACCGGTATTTTCTTTTATTGCATCAGTCATGCTCACCCTTTTGTATGGCGGATTAAGGTTAATAAGTTTATCGCCGTACATAATTTCAGTTTTACCATGAAGGTCAAGGGCTGCTTTTTTAACAATTTCTTCGGTAAAGCTCATCATCCAGTTATAGTCCTTATAAGCTACATATATCTCCATTACTGTGAACTCCGGATTATGTGTGCGGTCCATCCCTTCGTTGCGAAAATCTTTGGCAAATTCATAAACACCTTCAAAACCACCAACAATAAGGCGTTTAAGATAAAGTTCATTTGCAACCCTCAGATAAAGAGGTGTATCGAGAGTATTATGATGAGTTTTAAACGGACGGGCAGCTGCTCCTCCGGGTATGGGTTGAAGAATGGGTGTCTCAACTTCAAGATAACCCCTCGAATTAAATAGCTCGCGCATTGACTGTATTATCTGTGTCCTTTTTCTGAACACCTCACGAATATGAGGATTAACAATCAGATCAACATATCGTTGGCGGTAGCGCATCTCGGGATCGGTAACCGCGTCATATAAAATGCCGTCTTTTTCTTTTACTACCGGAAGCGGACGAATTGATTTGCTGAGAATTGTAAACTCATCAACATGAACTGTTGTCTCGCCCATCTGTGTTTTAAAGACATGGCCTTTTACACCTATTATATCACCTATGTCGAGAAGACGTTTGAAGACAGTGTTATACATCGTTTTATCCTCGCCGCGGCAAACATCGTCACGACGAACATAGATCTGTATTCTGCCTGAAGAGTCCATCAATTCTGCAAATGAGGCATTGCCCATTATACGTCTGCTCATTATGCGTCCTGCCAGGCATACATTCTGGAAATTATTTTTTTCAGAAGTAAAATTATCGAGTATATCCTGTGCAAAAGCTGTAGTTTTATATTCAGCAGCAGGGTAGGGATTGATACCTAGTTTTCTTAGTTCATCGAGAGATCCCCTTCTAATCTGCTCCTGTTCGCTTAAATTCATGTTGCTCATAGCGATTTGAAAATTTGTGCAAATATAGAAAAATTCGGGCTATTCGCGGATAGAAGATATTCAGCCTTTTAATGCCTTTATCTCAGAATCAAATTTTTCACGGATAAGCCTGGTTAGAGGTCCGGGAACTCCTTCACCAATAATGTTTCCGCCCAGATCAATCACCGGGGTTACTTCTGCTGAAGTATTTGTGATAAAGGCTTCCTGAATAAATCTGATCCTGTTTTCCTGTAAAGCCTCTTCCCTGATTTTAATTCCAGCCTCTTGCGCAATTCTTAAAATATTTTTACGTGTAACTCCTGAAAGTATATGATTCGATTCGGGATGGGTAAAGAGAGTGCCGTCAATTACGAAGAAGATATTTGAATGTGACCCTTCTGTTATCAGACCGTTACGAACGAAAATACATTCTTTCATCCCATTTTCATACGCTTCCTGGAAACTTAAGGTATTTGGAAGCAGAGCCACTGACTTGATATCGCATCTGCTCCATCTGATATCCTCTTTCAGCATGACTTTTATTCCTGATTCTTTTGATTGACTATCAGGGATAAACCCCCAGGTATTGGCATAAACTGTTGGGACAACTGACGGTGAAGGGAAAAAGTGGGTACGTTTGGCAGCTCCTCTGGTTACCTGGAGGTATATCAATGCGGGTTGTGTTTCCAGGTTATTTAGTTTTATCAGGTCAAGGGCGATAGAAGAAAACAAATCCGCATTGTCCCAGTTGATCCTCAATTCTCTCAGACTTCTTTTCAGCCTTGTAACATGGCTGGTCATGTCATAAAAAAATCCTTCATACCATAGGACAACTTCATAAACGCCATCGGCAAAAAGAAATCCACGGTCGTCAGGGCTGATCTTTATTTCATCTTTTGGAAGAAAATTTCCGTTGAAGTAGGCAACATCCATATTTATAAATTATTTGAAGTGTTTGTTATTTAACTTCTTTTATTCAAAAACTTTGTGAGCCTTTGTGTTCCCGATAGCTATCGGGACCTTTGTGCGACTTAGTGTTTAAT